>CANHHZ010000006.1 GCA_947460275.1 Sphingobacteriaceae bacterium
ATGTGAGATGTGAGACATGAGAATTAGTCTTATCATTACAAAACTTTATAAAAAAAGAAAGCAAAAGCCCATAGAAAGGTAATGCTTAAAATTCCTCTTCCAATATTTTCTTTGTCGATTTTAAAAAAGAAATTCATTAAAAAAGCATTTATCCCAACACAAGCAATCAATAGTAAATCAGCTTTGCGTAAAACGGATATATTTTGCATTAAAAACCACACCAAAATTCCAGGCACTAAGGGGGCAGAAAAACCAATGGCTATTCCGCTCCAAACTGTGTTTTTAATTGCTAACAGCTTTTGTTTCATGTTAACCTAAATTTAAACTATCGGGTGTAGACGGGGCTTTAACATCACTTTCGTTAAACTCCCAACTGTTTAGAATTGGGATGGCATGATGCGCCGTTAAATCAAACTGGACAGGCACCACCGACACAAAGCCATGATCTAATGCCCAAACATCGGTGTCTTCTCCTTTATCGTAATTTTCGAAAACCCCGGTTAACCAATAATAAGGGCGTTTGTAAGGATCTGTTCGCTCTTCAAAATCTTCGGCCCATTTTGCGTTAGCTTGTCGGCAAATTTTAATCCCTTTCAAATCAGCTCCTTTTGGAAAATTTACATTAAGTAAAGTTGCTTCGGGCAAACCGTGGTTTAAAACCTGCAAAGCAATCGTTTTAATATATTTTTTACAATGACTAAAATCGGCATCTTGCGCAAAATCATCTAAAGAAAATCCAATAGAAGGAATTTTTTCTATCGCTCCTTCAACCGCAGCCGACATCGTTCCCGAATAAATGACATTGATAGAATTATTTAAACCATGGTTAATTCCAGACACGCACAAATCCGGCTTTTTTCCTTTAAAAACCTTGTTTACAGCCAACTTAACACAATCAACAGGTGTTCCAGAGCATTTATACATTTCTACACCAGGGTATAAATCTACTTTATCAAAACGCAAAGGCTTACCAATGGTAATGGCGTGCCCCATACCCGATTGTGGTCCATCGGGTGCCACCACAGTAACATGGCCAATTTCTTGCATTACTTCAATTAAACTTTTTATGCCTGGCGCTGTTATCCCATCATCGTTAACAACTAAAATAGTAGGTTTTTTCATGTCTGCAATTATATGGGTAAAAATACAAGAAATATTTAATCGCTTACTGCATCCTTAGTAATAATTTGTGTGCTAACCCTAAATTGATAAAAGATATTTTATATTTGAATACAAAATAACCATTCTTTAATCCTGAAAATTATGAAAACAAAATTGCTATTATTTATCTGTTTATGGCTAACAGGCACCAGCTTAATGGCTCAATCCATTTACCAATGGAAAACAGCCAATGCGAACGGCTACAATTACAAATATGTAACCAACGACCCCTCTAAAACCCGTTTTTACACCTTAAAAAATGGATTAACGGTTATTTTATCACCAAACAACAAAGAGCCAAATATTGAGTTTAGAATGAGTGTTAGAGCCGGCAGCAATACCGACCCTAAAAACGCAACAGGTTTGGCACATTATTTAGAACATCTTTTATTTAAAGGAACTGATAAATTTGGAACCGCCAATTGGAAAAAAGAACAACCACTTTTGACTAAAATTGATGCGCTTTACGAAAAATATAACAAAACAACAGACGCTAACAAGCGTAAAGAAATTTATAAAGAAATAGACCAAACATCGAACGAAGCTTCTAATTATTCTATCGCCAATGAGTACGATAAAATGATTGCTGCTATTGGTGGAAATTCGTCAAATGCACATACTTGGTACGAGGAAACGGTTTATAATGAAGATTTTCCTTCAAACTCAATTGATAAATTTTTAGCCATCCAAGGCGAACGTTTTCGCAAACCAATATTCAGGATTTTTCATACCGAGCTAGAAGCTGTTTATGAAGAAAAAAACCGCGGTTTGGATAGCGACCCCAATAAACTTGATGAAGCAATGATGGCTATGGTTTTTCCAACCCATAATTACGGGCAACAAACTACCATTGGCACCATTGCGCATTTAAAAAATCCATCGCTCATAGAGATTAGAAATTATTACAACAAATATTACGTACCCAACAACATGGCCATCATTTTTACGGGAGATCTTAATCCTGACGAAATGATTAAAAAAATAGACAAAACCTTTGGGTATATGGCAGCTAAACCTATCGCCTTATATAATCCAATGCCCGAAAAACCATTAACTAAAATACAACAAGTTGATGTATATGGTCCAAGTGCCGAAATGGTAGAAATTTATTACCGTGGCTATGCCGAAGGCACCAAGGAAAGTTTACTTTTAGACTTGATTAAAAGCATTTTAAGCAACGGAAAAGCAGGTTTAATAGACATCAACCTCAATAAACAACAAAAAACTTTAAAAGCAAGCGCAAGTTATCAGCAAATGAAAGATTATGGCGTATTTAACCTTTCTGTGCAACCTCGCCAAGGGCAAACAATGGAAGAAGCAGCGAATTTGGTGCTTGAACAAGTTGGGCTACTGAAACAGGGTGCATTTGAGGACGAATTATTAAAGGCCATTGTAGCCAATCAAAAATTAAGTTTCTTGCAAGCTTTTGATAGCAACAGCAACAGAGCTGAATTTTTATCTACAGCGTTTGTTTTAAACAGAGGAGCTAAGTGGGCGCAAAGCTTAGGCGAAATTGATGCAACCGCAAAAATTAGCAAAGCAGAAGTGGTAGCTTTCGCCAACAATTTTTTCAAAAAAAATTATGTAATTGGATATAAACATAAAGGTGAAGACAAAAACGTGGTTAAGGTAGAAAAACCTACAATTACGCCTATCAATGCCAATGCAGGATTAACCTCACCCTTTGTTAAATCAATACTTGATGCGCCAGTAAAACCTATACAACCTAAATTTTTAGACTATAAAAAAGATATCGTTTTCAGCAAAGCCGGTTTAGCCGAAGTATTGACCAACAAAAACACCGACAATTCTATTTTTAGGCTCAGTTACCGCTTTAATTTAGGTAGCAACAACTACAAATTGTTGTCTTACGCAGCAGCTTATCTTCCATTTTTAAGCACCGATAAATACACTGCAGAAGAAATTAGTAAAGCTTTTTACAATATCGCATGCACCTACAATTTAAATGTTGGCACCGAAACCACCACCATCAACATTAGCGGTTTGCAAGAAAATTTTGATAAAGCGGTAAGCTTAGTAGAACATATTTTTACCAATGTAAAACCTAACGAAAAAGCTTTAAAAGACCTGAAAGGAAGCTTCTTAAAAAGTCGTGAAAACAATAAGTTAAATAAAAATCAAATCATGAATGCTTTAACCTCCTATGCACAGTATGGCAGTTTAAATCCATTCAACAATGTTTTTTCAAACGATGAGTTAGAAAACATTAAAGCAGATGATTTGATTTATCTTTTGCACAATCTTAACAATTACGAGCATTTAATTACTTATTATGGTCCAAAAGATGTAACCAATTTTACTGCCGAAATCAAGAAACTACATTTATTACCAAAAGAGTTTACAGTTGCAGCTCCTGCAAAAGTTTACACTTACAGCCAACAAGACAGCAATAGAGTGTATTTTGCCAACTACGATATGGTTCAATCTGAAATTAGATGGCTTAGAAACACAGGTGTTTACAACAAAAAAGATGCTGCAAACATAGAAATTTTTAACAGCTATTTTGGAGGTGGCATGGGTTCTATCGTATTTCAAACAATTAGAGAATCGAAGGCCTTGGCCTATTCAACTTTTGCGACTTATGTATCGCCAGATAAAACCGACAAACAATACAGCATGATTGCCTACGTTGGTAGTCAGGCAGATAAAATGACCGATGCCGTAAACGGAATGAATGAATTGCTGAACGACTTACCGCAAAGCGATAAATCCTTCGAAGGCGCTAAAGCTAACATTATCAATAATATAGAAACCACAAGAATTACTAAAGATGGTATTTTCAGCAATTACTTTGCGGATAAAAAATTGGGGTTCGAAAATGATGCGAGAATTGAGCTATACAATCAATTAAAACCTGTAGATTTTAACAGTATCAAAAATTTTCATCAAAAAAATATTGCACATAAACCCTACACTTATTTAATTGTTGCTGCTGACAAAAGAGTTAAACTTGAAGACTTACAAAAATTTGGCAAAGTAACTACATTGACTTTAGCGCAGCTGTTTGGATATTAGTAAATGCTCCATAACAAGAAAATTTATTTGAAAAAAGTTTTCAATAATTTCAAAGTGACTTTCAAGATGAAAGCCACTTTGAAATTTTAGTTGATAGCTAGGCGCAAAATTAGGTCTAGCTTCTTTTGAAGTTTCATCCACGTTATTTTTGGGAAACAAACTATGCAAGTCAATAAAATATTGACGATTAAAATCTGTATTTTGCATTTTAGTTTAAATCGTATATTTTTACAAAATGCGTTTAATCTTGTCCTGGCTATTTTTGTTTTTTACTGTTGAACAAGCAATAGCCCAAGATAGTATTGAATTAAAAATGAATTGGCTTGCTAGCGCAAAACCAAATACTAATCTCTTTGTACACTTCGACAAAAATGTTTACACCAATAATGAAATTGTCTACTTTTCGGCTTACTTACTAAATGAGGTAACTATTAGGGAAAACCAGCATAAAATTATCTCTGTTTGCCTTATAAGAGATTTAGATAGCACCATTATTGTTCAAGATAAATTTTTAATGACTGATGGTTTAGCTTCTGGTAGCATCAATTTACCAGATTCTATTCTAACCGGTGATTACCATTTTTTAGCTTACACCGATTTATTGGTTAACAACCTACCGAGCGCAATTTATAAGCAGTCTATTACCATTAAAACCAACATTGACCCCGCATTTAAGGCTTCCTTGAAAATTTTAGAAAATGCATCAGCCAGCAAAAAAAACCATCAGGTATTGTTGGCTGCAACCACTAAAGAAAATCGTTTTTTACCAAAACCCCTTCAAATAAGTTACAAATACGGCAACCAGTCTAAAAAAACAAAAACAGATGCTTCAGGTCAGCTACTTATTAGTTTACCTGCGCAAAGCGATTTGACGGATCAGAATTTATACATCAAATTAAATAATGATAAAGATACCAGCTTTTTAACTTTGCCTTTGCCAGCAGTAAAGAACAAAGCAAGTGTGAAATTTTATCCTGAGGGAGGTAACTTAGTCTTGGGATTATCATCTGTGATTGGTTGGGAGGTGAAAGACCAATACAAACAACCCGTTGCTGTGGCTGCTTTTTTGTATGAAAACAACACGCCTATTGACACTATCGAGACCACTAGTTACGGTATAGGTAAATTTAAACTTACACCCAAAAGTTCGGCAACATACAGCCTTAAGTTAATTCATACTGGTTTGGCCGACAGTACATATCAATTGCCAAGTGCAATAAACAAAGGTATTGTTGTTTATGTGCAAAATGCTGTTGCCCAAGATACTTTGTCGGTAATTATTAAAAATAATGCTTCAAAAAAGTTGTCTTTGTTAATTCACAATTTTCAAGAAGTCTATTTGAATCTTCCACTTGAGATAGATTTCAACAGAAGTATTTTAAAAATACCACTCATAAACATTCCTAAAGGGCTAATGTCCTTAACAATTTTAGACAGTTTAAAAAGACCATTGGCCGAAAGAATGTTTTTTGCGCATCACAGCACGGTTGAAAACATAAGGGTAGAAACAGATAAAAAAAGCTATAATCAAAGAGAAAAAATAACACTAAATCTTAAATTAAATTTAGACACTATAGGCTTAGTATCAATAGCTTGTGTTCAAGATAATAGGTTACAAACTAAAAACAACAACGATATAGAAAGTTATACTTACTTAACTAGTCAATTGAACCCTCTCCCCATTATCATAAAAGATACACCTTATAAAAATGTAAATTATTTAGAACAAATTTTATTGATAAAGGGCTGGAGAAAATATACTTGGCAAGATTTACAAAAGGCAACTTCCTTGGATACCATTGTAAAAAAAGATAGCCTACAAATATTGGGCTGGATCACAAAATCTAAAAAAACACTTTCCAAACCTATTACACTCGCAGCATTAAGTCGTAATAATTTGGGATTAATTGAAACTTCGGCAACTGGCCATTTTAACTTTAACACAGCGCAACTCATTTTAGAACAAGGAAGTAAGGGATATCTTTTTATAAGTGATAAAAATAAGTTCGATTATACTATTCATTTAGAAGATCAGTTTTTGAAAATGAACGAAAAATTTGCAAAAACTACCCTTTTTGAAAATCCAATTCTTCCATCAACTATAGTAAATAATGCAGATTTGGTCTTAAAAAATACTGAAAAAGCTATCCGTTTAAAAGAGGTGATTATAAAAGGTAAGAATGACAATTCCATAGGTTATTTAGGGGCACCTGGAAGCAATGCATGTGGCGATTATGTTTGCCTCTACAACATTTTAAATTGTCCAAATCACCGTTCAGACATCAACAACACAAAACCTATTGCTGGAAAAAGTTACCTAACAAACGGAAACCAGAAGATTTATCAAGAATGCAGAATAGGATTAGGATTAGATGAAAATTACCTACAATTTAACGGCATACATTTTCAAAAAGAATTCTACATCAACGATTACAAAGACCCACAAGAACCTGCTTTTTTCTCCACAATTTATTGGAATTACAACACCATTCTTAGCGACAAAAAAGAGACTAAAATTCAATTTTACAGTAGTGACATCATTGGAAAATTTAGAATTATTGTACAAGGCATTACAGAAAAAGATGTAGTTTATGGAGAAGATTTTTTTGAAGTAAAACCAAGACAAAACCCATAAAAAAGCGATTAGCTAATAAACTAATCGCTTTAATGCGAAGATACTGCTGGTTTACAAAGACTTGATCCAATCTACCAATTCATCTTTAGTCTTGCCAGTTTTTTGTTGCAATTTACCCAAAAGCTCATCGTCTTTACCATTCTCGTAGGCTAAATCATCATCAGTTAAATCGCCGTAAGCTTGTTTAACTTTACCTTTAATTTCGTTCCATCGGCCTTGCCATTCTAAGTTGTTCATAATTTAAGTGCTAGTTCAACCATTAATTGATTATTAAACTAACACTTAAAGTAGATTAAAGTTTTTTTGCTCCTTCGATAATTTCTTGTACTACGTTTGGATCTAACAGCGTACTTATATCGCCCAAATTGGTGGTATCGCCTTCGGCAACTTTACGCAAAATACGACGCATAATTTTACCCGATCTTGTTTTTGGCAAACCCGAAACAAATAAAATTTTATCGGGTTTTGCAATGGCGCCAATAACCCTTGTTACGGTTTGCAAAATATCTTTTTTGGTCAAATCTACATCCCCATGTGTATTCGGATAAATAATAAAAGCATAAATACCTTGTCCTTTAATGTCGTGCGGATAGCCTACAACTGCGCTTTCTATTACGCCTGCGTGCATGTTGATCGCATTTTCTACTTCGGCGGTGCCTATTCTATGTCCAGATACGTTGATTACGTCATCAACCCTACCCGTAATTCTATAATAACCATCTTCATCACGTAAACAGCCGTCGCCAGTGAAGTATAAATTTGGATAGGTAGAAAAGTAAGTTAATTTGCAACGCTCGTGGTCTCCATAGGTAGTGCGCAACATTCCTGGCCAAGGAAACTTGATACACAAATTTCCGTTTACGCCGTTTCCTTCAATTTCCTTCCCATATTCATCAACCAGTATTGGCTGTATGCCTGGAAGCGGTAATGTAGCATAAGCGGGCTTTGTTGGGGTAACAAATGCAATTGGCGAAATCATTATTCCTCCCGTTTCGGTTTGCCACCAGGTATCAACAATTGGGGCTTTTTTATGCCCAATTTCTTCGTTGTACCAATGCCAAGCCTCTTCGTTAATAGGCTCGCCCACAGAACCCAACACACGCAAACTACTTAAATCAATTCCTTTTAAGGGTTCGGTACCAAAGCCCATCAGTGATCTTATAGCCGTTGGTGCGGTATATAAAATGTTGACCTTGTGTTTTTGTACAACTTCCCAAAATCTGGCTGGGGTTGGATAAGTTGGTATTCCTTCAAACATTAATGTAGTTGCGCCTTGCGATAAAGGTCCGTAAACAATATAAGAGTGACCAGTAATCCAACCTATATCAGCCGTACAAAAGAAAACTTCATTTGGCTGATAATTGAAAACATTAGTAAAAGTATAACCCGCATAAACCATGTAGCCGCCGCAAGTATGAACTACGCCTTTTGGCTTACCTGTAGAGCCCGAAGTGTATAAAATAAACAACAAATCCTCTGCGTCCATTTGTTCGGCAGGGCAGTTAGAATCAACTAATTTTACTTCATCTTCCCACCAAAGATCTCTTCCCTTTAGCATAGAGACAGGGATGCGTGTATGGGTTAAAACAATTACCTTCTCTATGGTAGGACAACCAATTAAAGCATCATCAATTACTTCTTTAAGCTGAATTTGTTTGTTGCCACGAAAAGCACCATCGGCAGTAATTACCAATTTACAAGCGGCATCATTAATTCTATCGGCAATAGATTTGGCCGAAAAACCACCAAATACGACAGAATGAACTGCACCAATTCGGGCACATGCCAACACGGCAATGGCCAGTTCGGGTACCATAGGCATATAGATACAAACCCTGTCGCCTTTTTTTACACCATTTCTTTTTAAAACATTGGCAAAGCTGCAAACCCGGTCATGCAAAACTTTATAAGTAAGCGTGATGCTATCTTTCTCAGGGTCGTTTGGCTCCCAAATCATGGCTGGCTTATCGCCATTTGTGGCCAAATGTCTGTCCAAGCAATTTTCGGTTATATTTAATTTAGCGCCTTCAAACCATTTGATCTTAGGTTCGCTAAAGTTCCAAGACAAGACATTATCCCATTTTTTTTGCCAAAGAAAGGTATCTGCTATTTCTGCCCAAAATTTTTCAGGTTCGCTTACACTTTTTTGATAAGCTTCTTCATACTGTTCAAACGAAGTTATTTGCATTGATTTGTTTTTTATTTTTATACTGCCCATGCCAATATACTGCGATACACAAAGCCTGAGCAGGAGGTTTAATCTTTTATTTTTGGTTATACTCGCCCTTGATCGCATACCAACCAAATACAAACATTCCGCCCACAATAATTGGAGCTAGAATAAATGTATAGATAATTGCCGGCACCATATCTTCGGGAGCACTAGACTCAAACTTTGGAATTGCCTGACTGATGACAAGGTAATATCCGGCCCATAGGCCAATTGAAATCCAAATAATTCCTAATATTCTTCTTAAAAAATCCATAGTTGAACTTTGCTAATCGTTAATATTTTTATCTTTTCCATTGATGTAAATTAATCCAATTGCGAAAGAAATGCCACCAATAATAATTGGATACCACAATCCTTCTAAATACGGTTTATCGTACGGAAGGGCTTTACCTGCCACTTTTGCTGCTTGGTTGGCCAATGATGCTTTTATGGCCAAAGAACTTGCCACAACTGGCAAAAGCCCTCCAAAAATTCCATTTCCTATATGGTAGGGCAACGACATTGAAGTATAACGAATAGCCGTTGGAAACAACTCTACCAAAAAGGCTGCAATAGGACCATACACCATGGTAACAAAAATTACCTGTACAAAAACGAGTGCAATTAGTGTCCAAAATGAAGTTGAGCCTACCAAAATTGATTGCTTGATCATTGGTACGTCTGTTGAGGCTGCATTAACCTTTACTTTTTTCTCTTCGTTAAAGGTAGTTCCATCCTTATAGCTTTTGGTTGTTTTGGTCACAAAAAAAGCTTGTTGCGTTTTGGCATCAACAACCGTTTCGGTCTTAATTATGGTTTTAGCGGCTATTTCTTCTTTATTGCTCACATCCGAGGTAGCATACATTTTATCGTATATTGATCTGTAACTAAGAATTGCAATCAGCATCCCAGCCAATATAATTGGTTTTCTACCAATTTTATCAGAAAGCCAACCAAAAAACACAAAAAAACCGGTGCCCGCCATTAAAGCGATAGCGATGATATAATTGGTTTGATCGAACTCTATGTTACAAACTTTTTGCAAGAAGGATAGGGCATAAAACTGACCGGTATACCACACGACCCCTTGACCCATTGCAGCACCAAATAAGGCCAACAGTACAAATTTAAAATTTAATTTTTTTCCGAATGATTCTTTCAAAGGATTAGCTACCGTTTTACCCTCATCTTTTGCTTTTTGAAACATTGGCGATTCGTCCATGTTTTTCCTGATGAAATAAGAAACGCCAACCATCACTATTGAAATTAAAAACGGTACTCTCCACCCCCAATCTTCAAACGATTCTTTGGTCATGGAGTGCTTAACCGCAAGGATTACAAACAGTGAAATGAATAATCCAGCAGTTGCTGTAGTTTGAATCCACGAGGTTCTTAATCCTCTTTTACCCGGCTCTGCATGTTCGGCCACGTAGGTTGCTGCCCCACCATATTCACCCCCCAAGGCCAAGCCCTGCAAAAGCCTTAATAAAAGCACTAAAATGGGCGCAAAAAAGCCGATAGTTTCGTAACCAGGAATTAAGCCTATGGCAAAAGTGGAAAAGCCCATAATAAGCAAAGTAACCATAAAAGTATACTTTCTGCCTATCAAATCGCCCAAGCGACCAAAGAACAAAGCACCAAAGGGTCTTACAACAAAACCAGCAGCAAATGTGGCTAAAGTTGACAAAAAACCTGCAGTTGGATTATCAATCGGAAAAAATTTAGTCGCAATAATTGTAGCCAAGCTTCCAAAAATATAGAAGTCGTACCATTCTATAAGTGTGCCAACAGATGAAGCACCTATGACACCCCACAATTTTTTTTTGCTAATTTTTTGGTCCATTATTGAGCGTTTAATTTGTTGTATTTTTGGTTAAGTTTAATAAAGTGTTGATTTGTTTGCTGTTACTTTTGCAAAAATCAACTTTTGTTTTCAAAAAATATTTCACCAAAATCGTAATAATTTCGAGATTAAAGAATATTTTTGATAATTAAATGAACAATGGCTATAAAAGGATGGTTCATTTTAAACTATCCATCATTTAATAGCTACAAATGAGTTGAGAAGCGTTTGGCTGTGCTATTTTCTAAAAAATAAAAAATATTTAGCTACAGCCTTGTTGTTTACAATTATTATTCAGATATTTGCACACTCTTAAAAAAATTAAGCAGCGAATAATCAACATAATATTTAAAGTCATGTCAAGAGTTTGTGATTTAACAGGAAAAATGGCGATGTCGGGATTTAATGTTTCTCACTCGAACGTTAAAACTAAGCGCAAGTTTTATCCTAACCTACAACTTCAGAAGTTTTACATTCCTGAAGAAGATCGTTGGATAACACTAAAAGTATCTACTTCGGCAATTAAAACCATCAATAAAATTGGTATTTCTGAGGCGATTAATCGTTTCATGAAAAAAGGGTATTTGTAAAAAGCATTGCTGATTTGTTTCAGCTTTAACAATAAAATAAAATGGCAAAAAAAGGTAACAGAGTACAAGTTATTTTAGAGTGTACAGAGCATAAAACTAGTGGCATGCCTGGTATGTCTAGATATATCTCTACAAAAAACCGTAAAAACACTACTGAGCGTTTAGAATTGAAAAAATTTAACCCAGTATTGAGAAAAGTAACCGTACACAAAGAAATAAAATAATTGAAAGATGGAATTGAAGGATTGAATTTTACATCCATTCTAACACCCAATCACTCAATAGTTAATTTTAAAAAAACATGGCAAAGAAAGTAGTTGCAACCCTTAAAACAGGTACAGGAAAAGAATATTCGAAAGTTATCACAATGACTAAATCACCTAAAACTGGTGCTTATTCATTTAAAGAACTTATTGTTCATAACGATCACGTAAAAGATGCTATTGCTGGTACACACACCACCAAATAGTTTTATTAACGAATAGCATAAAAGCCGTTCCGTATTTAACGGAGGGGCTTTTTTTATTTTGAATTCTATGGGTTTATTCGATTTTTTCAAGAAAAAAGAAACTGCTCCAGCAGCACAAGAAGCCTTGGACAAAGGTTTAGAAAAAACTAAGGAAGGTTTTTTTAACAAAATCACCAAAGCCGTTGCTGGAAAATCATCGATAGATGATGATGTATTAGACAATTTAGAGGAGGTATTGGTAACTTCTGATGTTGGCGTAACTACAACCTTAAAAATCATCGATCGCATACAAGCTCGTGTAGCCAAAGACAAATATCTTTCTACCTCCGAACTTCACCTCCTCTTGCGTGATGAAATTCAGCTTTTACTAGCCGAAAACAACAGTAACGATTTTCGAAATTTCGAGTATGGAAATCATAAACCTTATGTAATTATGGTAGTGGGCGTAAATGGTGTTGGCAAAACCACCACCATTGGTAAACTTGCACATAAACTTAAAAATGAAAACTTAAAAGTAGTTTTGGGCGCTGCCGATACTTTTAGAGCCGCTGCCGTAGAACAAATTAAACTTTGGGGCGAACGTGTAGGGGTAAGAGTAGTTGCACAAGCCATGGGCTCTGACCCTGCTTCTGTTGCGTTCGATACACTTCAGTCTGCTATAGCCAACAATGAAGATGTAGTGATTATTGATACCGCGGGTCGTTTGCACAACAAAGTGGGTTTAATGAACGAATTAGGGAAGATAAAAAATGTAATGCAAAAAGTTATCCCAAATGCACCTCACGAAATTTTATTGGTATTAGATGGATCTACAGGGCAAAATGCATTTGAACAATGCAAACAATTTACCGAAGCTACAGATGTAAATGCGTTGGCCATAACCAAACTCGACGGAACAGCAAAAGGCGGTGTAGTCATAGGCATTTCCGATCAATTTAAAATTCCAGTAAAATACATTGGAGTTGGCGAAAAAATGGACGATTTACAGCTGTTTGATAAAAAAGACTTTGTAAACTCTTTATTTAGCTAATTGATTGTTAAAAAAAACACAAAATCAAACTCTAGGGCTGTTTTAGCCCTTTTTTATGTCGCAAAATTTAATCATTTACAGCAACGCTTTAGCGCTTCCATTGGCTTGGGATAAAATTGTTGGCAGGCACAATTTATTACTCTCTTCAGCCTATTTTAAAGCATTAGACAGCGCAAAACCGGATAACATGAAGTGTTTTT
This sequence comes from Sphingobacteriaceae bacterium, assembly GCA_947460275.1. GTDB lineage: Bacteria > Bacteroidota > Bacteroidia > Sphingobacteriales > Sphingobacteriaceae > Pedobacter. Next base: position 13,177 of record CANHHZ010000006.1, read on the forward strand.
ATGTTGGGTTTTATGCAAATGAAGTTTTGGTTGGAGGAGCGCTTATCCAACACCTTGAATTTGAACAACACAAAACCTTTCAAAATAAAAAAATCAGTTGCACATTAAAAAATTATCTGACTAAGCGCTACGCCAAAGATGTGTTTATTGTGGGTAACAATATGCTTACGGGTCAAAATGGATTTTATTTCGACCTGGGCAAAACCACCGAAAAGCAAGCAGTTATTTTATTAGAACTGGCCTTACAAAAAGTACAAAAATTAGTTAGCCCTTCTTCGTTGATCATTTACAAAGATTACCAAAGCGAAATCATTAAAAACTTTTTGGTCAAAAGCCATAAAGCTTATTTCAAGTTTTCGGTACAACCTAATATGGTTTTAAATTTACGCCAGCATTGGCTTTGTTTTAACGATTACGTAAATGATTTCTCTGCCAAATATCGTACTCGAGCAAATACTGCTAGAAAAAAGTTTGGTACACTTACCAAAAGAGAACTTCATTTGGCAGACCTTAAAAGCCATGAACAATCTTTGCTTTCGCTTTATCACACCGTAGCCGAAAATGCTCCCTTTAATACTTTCTTTTTACCCAACAACCATTTCGAAACCTTAAAAAGTTGTTTGGGCAATCACTTTAAAGTATTCGGTTATTTTTTGGGGGAAGAATTAGTTGGCTTTTACACCTTACTGATAAACAACGGCGATATAGACACCTATTTTTTGGGCTACCATGAAACTTTACAAAAAGAAAATCAACTGTATTTAAACATGCTGTTGGACATGGTTGAATATGGAATTAACCATCAAATGAAACGGGTTATTTTTGGCAGAACAGCTTTGGAGATTAAATCCACGATTGGTGCCGAACCAGTAGAAATTTTTGGATTGATAAAGCACAACAAAAGAATAGTCAATCAGTTTATGCCGCAAATTTTTCCGAGACTAGAGCCTAAAGTAAAATGGCAGCAACGTAAGCCGTTTAAGTAGCCGCTCTGCAACTTCCGCCACAGTGCACAACACTTGGTTTTTAAACCCGATAGCAGCGAAAAGCCCACAAGTTTGAGGAACGAAAACGAGGACTTGAAGCGCAAAGCGGGAACAATTTGGCCAAAGGCTTATTTCCGCAGTTTTTCTACAAAAAGATAATCAAATAAAACTTAGTACTAAATGGTATGTAGGGTTAATTTATATGGTGTTTGTAAGCACATTTAAACTCTTTTGCCTACCTTTGCAACTCGTATTTTGATTTTTAGGCAAGGTACGATTATACGCGATATGATTACAAAAAAGAACAATACCAAAGCTCAAAATACACCGAAAATAAATGTAATAACCTTAGGCTGCTCTAAAAACACGTACGACTCGGAAGTGTTAATGGGGCAATTGCGTGGCAATAATTTAGCGGTAACGCATGAATCGAACAGTGTTGGCAAAGATGATATTGTGGTAATTAATACTTGTGGATTTATAGACAACGCCAAGCAAGAATCCATTGATACAATTTTGCAATACAGTCAACTCAAAGAAGCGGGTAAAATTTCAAAGGTAATTGTAACCGGATGTTTGTCTGAGCGGTACAAGCCCGAGCTTGAATCGGAAATTACCAATGTTGACGCCTACTTTGGCACCAACGATTTACAAAATATATTACAAAGCTTGGGTGCAAACTACAAACACGAACTGATTGGCGAGCGCTTGTTGACCACCCCTTCGCACTTTGCCTATTTTAAAATTGCTGAAGGTTGTAACCGTCCTTGCTCTTTTTGTGCCATTCCGTTGATGCGAGGGAAACACGTATCAAGAGATATGAACGAGTTGGTAAACGAAGCTAAAATTTTAGCTGCCAATGGCACAAAAGAGTTAATTTTGATTGCGCAAGACCTTACCTATTATGGTTTAGACATATACGGCAAACGCAATTTAGATGAATTGTTACGCCGATTGTCGGACGTAAAAGGCATAGAGTGGATCAGGCTGCAATACGCCTACCCTTCTGGATTTCCGATGGAAATTTTAGACGCCATGAACGAGCGTGAAAACATTTGCAAGTATTTGGATATGCCTTTACAGCACATTACCGATAACATGTTAAAATCTATGCGCCGTGGCATTACCAAACAAAAAACCATTGATTTGGTAAATGAAATTAGGGCAAAAGTACCCAACATAGCTATGCGCACCACTTTAATTTGCGGCTACCCAGGCGAAACCGAACAAGATTTTGAAGAAATGTACAATTGGGTAGAAGAAACCCGTTTTGACCGTTTGGGCTGTTTTACCTACTCGCACGAGGAAAAAACGCATGCCCACCAACTGGTAGACGATGTGCCTGAGGAGGTAAAACAAAACAGAGTTGATGCCATTATGGAATTACAACAAGGCATTTCTTTTGACATTAACCAAGAAAAAGTGGGCAACACCTACAAAGTTTTAATTGACAGAAAAGAAGGAGACTTCTTTATCGGCCGTACAGAATTTGATAGCCCAGAAGTTGATAACGAAGTTTTAATTAACGCAAACTCTGGTTATGCTGCCAACGGAAGCTTCGTAAATGTGAAAATAGACCGTGCAGAAGATTTTGATTTGTATGGAGAGATTGTAAAATAAACAATAGCCTTAACAAGGTTTAGTAAAATAAGCTACTTTAGTAAAACATGAAGGCAAAGTACATTTCTTATCAGGATACGCATTCGTTTTCTAAACTAGTTTTAGATTATGTAAACAATGAGGCATTGCTAAAGCCATTTTACAGCTTTCGCCCTGACATGAATGGTTTAAAAGAAGCCATTGACGCCCGAACATTTAACGGAAATAGAAATGAGCTCATTGAGGTTTTAACCACACAATACCAAAACATAAGGGTTAACCGAGCCGTAAGCAACAATATTAACCTTTTGGCCAACGAAAATACCTTTACAGTAACCACCGGTCATCAATTAAACCTATTTACTGGTCCGCTTTACTTTATTTACAAAATTGTAAGTGCTATAAATTTAGCAAGGCAATTAAAAGCTAAATATCCCGAAAAGAATTTTGTACCGGTTTATTGGATGGCCACCGAAGACCATGATTTTGAAGAAATCAATCATGTAAGCGTAGACGAGAAAAACATCAGTTGGATCCAACAAACCTATGGTGCAACGGGTAGGTTAAGTACCAAAACCGTAAATGCTGCTGTGGCTGCCTACACATCTTATTTAGGCATCAGCAAAAATGGTAAAAAGTTAGCGCAACTTGTAGAAGAAGCCTACATCAACAACGATAACTTGGCCGATGCAACACGCGTACTCGTGAACAGTTTATTTGAAAATTACGGCTTAGTCATCATCAACGCCGATGATGCGACACTAAAAAAACAGTTTAGCAGCATTATTAAGCAAGATATTACGCAACAACATAGTGCACAACTTACCGAAAAAACAAGCGCATTTTTAACTCAAAATGGTTACAAAACACAAGTAAACGGCAGAGAAATTAACTTCTTTTACTTGAAAGACCAATTAAGGGAAAGAATTGTTAAACAAGGCGAAAAATACAGCGTAAAACACACCGAAATTAATTTTACTGAACGAGAATTACTTAGCGAAATTGACAATCACCCAGAGCGTTTTAGTCCGAACGTAATTATGCGCCCTTTGTACCAAGAGGTAATTTTGCCCAACATTGCTTACATTGGTGGCGGAGCCGAAGTGTCTTATTGGATGCAACTTAAGGCAAATTTTGATTTTTACAAAATCGATTTCCCTGTATTGTTATTAAGAAATTCGGCTTTATTGGTTGATCAGCGAAGTGCTGAAAATTTATCACGCTTAGGTTTTAAGTTGGAAGATTTGTTTTTGCCTACGCAAGAACTGCAAAAAATATGGACCCAGCGCAACAGCGATGCAGATTTAAATTTAACTGATGAAAACCGAGCTATACAAGACGTTTTCGACCAAATTAAATTGAATGCTTTTAGAATAGACAAGACTTTAGAAAATTCTGTAGAAAGTGCCAAAACCAAAACCAATCAGCTTTTAACACACCTTGAAAACAAGCTTTTAAAAGCCGAAAAAAGAAAACACGAAGTTGCTTTAAAACAAATTGAAAATGTAAAAAACAGACTTTTTCCTAGTGGAACCTTACAAGAAAGGATACTAAACATTGCCCCTATGTATGTAAATTATGGAGACGATTTTTTATCATCATTAATTAAAAACTTCGACCCCTTGGGTGGAGATTTTACGATATTGTTACCTGAAAGATAAAAAAGCAAGCCAGCTCACATCTCATATCTAAATACTATAAATGAATTTCACCACCTTCACCGAAACCGAACTTAGAAACTTTACGTATAACGTTTTTAAAAAAATTGGGTGCAGCGATGCGCATGCTAATTTGGCAACCGATGTACTGATAAAATCAGACTTACGCGGCATCGATTCGCACGGCGTAGCTCGTTTAAGCGGGTATGTTCGCCTATGGGAAAAAGGAAGAATTAATGCCACGCCAAAGCTAAAAATAGTTCACGAAACGCCAACCACTGCAACAGTTGATGGCGATGGCGGTTTGGGCTTGATAGTAGCGCCATTTGCCATGCAAGTGGCTATAGAAAAAGCCGAAAAATACGGTTCGGGTTGGGTGTCGGTAAAAAATTCAAATCATTTTGGCATCGCCAGCTACCACGCTTTAATGGCGATAGAAAAAGAGATGATTGGCATTAGCATGACCAATGCCAGTCCTTTAGTTGCGCCCACTTATGCCAACGAACGTTTATTAGGCACCAACCCTATGTGTTATGCCTTTCCGGCAGGTAAATACCCGCCAGTAATAGTTGATATGGCTACAGCAGCTGCAGCAAATGGAAAACTAGAAATTGCGCAAAGGGAAAATAAAAGCGTTCCTACGGGTTGGGTGCAAGATGCAGATGGCAATCCATCTACTAACCCCAATGAATTAAAAAACGGCGGTTCGTTGTTGCCGTTGGGTAGCGATAAAGACCACGGCAGCCACAAAGGTTTTGGCTTAAGTGCTACAGTAGATATTTTATCGGCTGTGCTTTCTGGTGCAAATTATGGCCCTTGGGTGCCACCATTTGTGGCTTTTTTAGAACCACCAACAGACCCTGTTGGCGAGGGCATTGGTCACTTTTTAGGCGCTATGCGTGTAGATGGATTTAGACCGGCACAAGATTTTAAAGACCATCTCGACAATTGGATTGAACGTTTTAAGAGCGCAAAAACCATAGATCCAGCTAAAAAAGTAATTATCCCCGGCGAGCCTGAACACAATTTTGAACAGGAAAGAAAAATTTCGGGTATCCCAATTATTGATGCAGTGGTAAAAGATCTAAACGAGCTGGCCGCTAAACTTGAAATTGGAGGCCTATAGATTTTGATACTCCAAAATAAGTTTCAAAACAAAAAGGAGCCCTAATAGACTCCTTTTTTGTTTTGAACTGAATATTAATCAATCCATTTAAATATTCTGTTCCATCTTATTTTGTTGAACCACGAACCATTGCTGTCTAAGCTCATCCAAATAAATAAGGCTTTTCCAACAATATGGTCTTCGGGTACAAAGCCCCAAATTCTAGAGTCGGCACTTTGATGACGGTTATCTCCCATCATCCAATAATAATTCATTTTAAAAGTATAAGAACTAGCTTTTTGGCCATTAATTAGCCAATCATTTCCAATTTTTTCTACTTTGTTTCCTTCATAAATTCTAATACTACGCTCATACAAAGGCATGTTTGTACTATCTAACTTTACTGTCCATCCAGCTTTAGGTATAATTATTGGCCCAAAATTATCAATATTCCAGTTTCTGTGTGGGTCATGCGGAAAAACAGATTTGTCAAATTCTCCCTTTGTAGCCAGATTTTCTTGGATAGATTTTACAAATTCCGATTTTTTTAGCTCGGCAATCATGGCAGGCGTACCATCAAACTGGAACATGTAATGATCATTTAGCTGGGTAGTATTAAAGCCCATATCTTGAAACATTTTAATGTTTATATCTTGGGTTTTAAAAGTTACGGTGTAAGAAAACCATCCCGAATCTTTGAGCGGCACTTTTTTTCCGTTCACAGTCACCAATCCGGCATCCATGCTAATGGTATCTCCGGCAATGGCAATACAACGTTTAATAAAGTTTTCACGTTTGTCAACAGGTCGACTAACTATTGTATAATTTGAGTTTACAGTTTGCCTATCGCTACGCATGATCATTTGATAATAATTATCGTCTTGTGCCTCAAGGGCAACGGTATCTCCCTCCGGAAAATTAAAAACCACAACATCGTTGCGTTTAATATTTTGTAAACCTGGCAATCTTCTATATTTCCATTGTACACCATCCCAATAAGCTTTGGTGCCAGTTAGTGGCATAGTATGGTGCGCAAATGGAAATGCGACAGGTGTCATGGGTATACGTGCCCCATAATTTACTTTGCTTACAAAGAGAAAATCGCCAATAAGCAATGATTTTTCCATCGAACCCGAAGGAATGGTATAGGCTTCGATAAAAAATACACGAATAACCGTTGCGGCAACCACCGCAAAAACAATGGCGTCTGCCCATTCGCGACCCTTACTTTTTTTCTTTTTAGATTCGGCGTTATTGTTTTTTTGCCAAAATTTCCAGTTCATATTTTAAGCATTAAAGTTAAATACATCGGCTATATTATAAAAGCCTGTTTTATCATGCACCCATTCGGCTGCTATAACCGCACCTAAAGCAAATCCAGCCCTATTTTGTGCAGTATGTTTAATTTCTATTTCATCAACTTCAGAACTGTAAACTACGGTATGTGTACCCGGAACATTTTCAATTCTGTAGGATTCGATAAGCAACTGGTCTTTTTTGACCACTTGAGGCAATTGCTCGCTGCCAAGCACCTCATTTACCCATTCGCTTTTGCGATCAAGCACTTCGACAATATCTTCTGCAATCGTCATTGCAGTGCCACTAGGCGAATCGAGCTTTTGGGTGTGGTGAATTTCTTCAACCTGTACTTCATATGCTGGATAATTGTTCATCAACTTTGCCAAAACCTTGTTTAAATGGAAAAAAAGATTTACACCAACACTAAAGTTAGAACCATACATCAAGGTATTGTTACTTGAAATACAATCATTTTTAATTTTTTGTAATTCGCCATACCAACCAGTAGTACCCACAACTACCGGCAAATTGGCTTCAAAACATTTATATATATTATTTACGGCAGCATCTGGTGCGCTAAAATCGATAGCAACATCTGCCTTACTTAAATTTTCGACAGTAAAATCTTCTAAATTGTCTACGCTAATTTTAAGCACAATTTCGTGCCCCCTTTTTACAGCTAATTGCGCTATAATTTGGCCCATTTTGCCATAACCTAAAAGTGCTATTTTCATCTGTATAAATTTAATTGAGCGTTATTAAAGTATTGAATTATTGTTGGCTGTCATAATTTAAACGTAAACTTGATGGCCGGTGTAGGAGCACTAAAACCATAAATTGCATTTGTATTGATCAGTGAAGGTGAAATTTTTAAAGATAAATTTTCATCTACACTAAAATATTTTAATCTGGCGGTAACATACGCATCTAGTACATTTAAGCCATACAATCCAGCAATAGAAATTAAAACAACCTGACTATTGCGTTTATAAATGTCTTTGGCAACAACCAGTGCACTTGTATTGGTATATTGTTCGAGGCCATTATCCGGACTAGGTTTATTGTTATTCAGCTTTCTATATTGTAATTCACTCAAAAAAAGCTTGTATTTGTCGCGGTTATCCAGATAAGATTTGACCAACAAAGTACCCCCAGCATAAATGGCAGCAATTTTTCCAATGATATAGATTTTTTGTCCAACTCTTTTGCCATTTGAAGTACCACTTTGTACGTCTTTTACTACTAATCCATAATTGTACACCTGGCCCAAACCTGGAAAAATCAAAGACTTAAGAACAGCTTTGTGCGCTGCAATTTTACCTTGATTTACATATTTATAAGGTTTAATGGTATCAACTTTTTCGTTAGCAAAAGGCTTAGATTTTTTCAAAGTGTCTTGTGCTCTTACCGAAGTAAAAGTAATTAACGCTAGCGCAAGAAACCCAAAAAATCTCATTACCAATCCAATAATTCTAAAATTCTATTCAAATCATCATTAGACACAAAAGGAATTTCTATGGCTCCTTTGCCATTTTCTTTTACCTTTAATTTTACTTTAGTTGCAAATTTGGTAGCTAAATCAGTTTGTAATTTTTGATACTGAAATGAAGTGCCAACGGGCTGATTTTTAGGTTTAACTTGAACGTGATTGATACTGCGCACCAATTCTTCAACTTTACGCACAGACAAACCTTTAGCTAAAATTTCTTGGTGAATGTACAGTTGTTTTTCTTGCTCTTCAACGCTAATCAATGCACGGGCATGCCCCATTGATATTTTACCATCGCGGATAGCTACCTGAATAACTGGAGGCAGCTTTAACAACCTAAGGTAATTGCTTACAGTTGTTCTGTTTTTACCCACACGTTCGCCCAATTGCTCAGGTTTTAACCGACATTCATCGATCATCATCTGAAAACTTAGCGCCACTTCTATCGCGTTAAGGTTTTCACGTTGAATATTTTCTATCAATGCCATTTCTAGCATTTGCTGGTCATCAACACTACGGATATAGGCAGGTATTTCTGTTAAGCCTGCTAATTTTGAAGCTCTCAATCTACGCTCCCCTGAAATCAGCTGGAATTTATCGCCCTGCTTTCTAACGGTAATAGGTTGGATAAGGCCTTGAATTTTTATAGATTCTGAAAGTTCGTTTAACGCTACTTGATCAAACTCCGTACGAGGTTGGTAAGGATTGGTCTCGATGCTATTGATATTTACATGGCTTATGCTACCAATTTGAGCAGTTTGTTCTAAAGATCCGTTTATATTTTTGTTGGGATGTACTACATCAGTGTCATCTAAAAGCGCACTTAATCCTTTTCCCAAACCTGTTTTTCGCTGAAAAGATGTCATCTATTAAATTTTTGCTGTGGTTAAATCGTGTTGTTCCTTAACTAATCCATTTTTGCGTACGATTTCTCGGGCCAAGTTCAAATAATTAACAGCGCCTTTAGAATTTGCATCGTGCATAATTACAGAAACGCCATAACTTGGCGCTTCACTTAAACGGGTATTACGTTGTATAATAGTTTCGAAAACTAAATCTTGAAAATGTGTTCTTACCTCTTCTACCACTTGATTTGACAAGCGCAACCTTACATCGTACATGGTTAATAATATACCTTCAATTTGCAAGGTGGTATTTAAACGGTTTTGTACAATTTTAATTGTATTGAGCAACTTACCTAAACCTTCTAAGGCAAAATATTCGCACTGAACGGGTATAATTACAGAATCGGCAGCTGTTAAAGAGTTGATGGTAATCAATCCCAAAGAAGGAGAACAATCAATGATGATAAAATCGTATTGATCTTTAACCTTTGCCAACACCGCCTTCATTTTGTATTCGCGGTTGACAAGATTAATCATTTCAATTTCAGCGCCTACCAAATCAATATGTGCGGGTAACAAATCAAGATTTGGGGTGTCGGTTTTTACAATTGCATCTGAGGGCTCGATATCGTTGATGATACACTCGTAAATGCTATTTTTAATATTTCGTGGATCAAAGCCAATTCCTGAAGTGGAGTTTGCTTGCGGATCGGCATCAACAAGCAGTGTTTTATATTCCAACACAGCTAAACTAGCTGCTAAATTTATAGAAGAAGTAGTTTTACCCACCCCTCCTTTTTGATTTGCTAAAGCGATTATTTTGCTCATTTACTTTTCTTTTGTTTTACCAATTGGTATGATTTTATTTTGCAATAAAATAGTTAAAAATGCTATTATTGGATAAATTTAAGTAATTTTAACTATGAGCTAAGATACGAACTATATTATAATTTTAGTATTAAAGCCATAAGTGTTTTAAACATCTTATCCACAATTTAGCATGATAACAATCATTTCCGGAACAAATAGAC
>CANHHZ010000007.1 GCA_947460275.1 Sphingobacteriaceae bacterium
ACCATATTTGGACTCATTTGTGCGTTAAAATGCAAGTTTTCGTTGTCGGCAAAGCGTTGGTCTTGTACTGCTCTGGCTTTCATTACACGAGCCCTAAGGTCGCTGCTTTTTTCGGCTTGTTGAGCCGAAGAAAGCTCAGAGAAATTAACCGGCGTTACTTCAACGTGCAAATCTATGCGGTCTAAAAGCGGGCCCGAAATTTTGCTCAAATATTTTTGTACAACTCCTGGCCCACACAAACATTCTTTTTCTGGATGGTTAAAAAAACCGCAAGGACAAGGATTCATCGAAGCAATCAGCATAAAGCTGGATGGATATTCGACCGAAAATTTCGCTCTCGAAATGCTTACTTTTCTATCTTCTAAGGGCTGCCGCATCACCTCAAGCACGGTGCGTTTAAATTCGGGCAGTTCGTCTAAAAACAAAACGCCATTGTGCGCCAAAGAAATTTCGCCGGGTTGCGGATTTATTCCACCTCCAACTAAGGCCACATCAGAAATGGTGTGGTGAGGTGAACGAAAGGGGCGCTCTGTCATCAAGGCATTGCTGGCGGGCAGTTTACCTGCTACCGAATAAATTTTGGTGCTTTCTAGGGCTTCTTGCAGGTTTAGCGGCGGTAAAATGGTAGGCAAACGTTTGGCTAGCATTGTTTTTCCGGCGCCTGGCGGACCAATTAAAATCACATTGTGACCACCTGCGGCCGCAATTTCTAAGGCACGTTTAATATTTTGTTGTCCTTTAACATCCGAAAAATCTTGTTCGTAACTATTTATTTGCTGCAAAAATTCGTCTCTGGTGTCAACAAAAACAGGAGCCGGCTTATTGGTGCCTTTAAAATAATCAATCACTTCGCTAAGCGTTTCCATACCGTACACCTCCACATTATCTACAATTGCAGCTTCTCTGGAGTTTTCTTTGGGTAAAATAAATCCTTTAAATCCCGAGTTTCTTGCTTGTATAGCAATGGGTAATGCGCCTTTTATACTTTGTAAACCTCCATCTAAGGAAAGTTCGCCCATTAAAAAGTAGTTTTCTAATTGTTCGGCATCAATTTGTCCCGAAGCGGCTAAAATACCCACAGCGATGGGCAAATCGTAAGCAGAGCCTTCTTTTCTAATGTCGGCAGGGGCAAGGTTAATTACAATGCGTTGGCGGGGCATGTGGTAGCCCGAAGTTTTTATAGCACTTTCTACCCTAAACATACTCTCTTTTACAGCATTATCGGGCAGACCTACCACATAGTATCTGACGCCACTGGTTACACTTACTTCAATAGTTATTGTTAAGGCATCTACGCCATATACGGCGCTTCCATAGGTTTTCACAAGCATAGTTAAATGTATGCAATGCAAAACATAAACGAATAGAAAATTTTAAAACACAACCTTTTAAGAAAGTTGTTTAATTTTTGGTTTTAAAAATTTCGTTTATAGAAAAAATAAAAAATCCCGAAACGTGAAGTAACGGGATTTAAATAAAAATAGGGTAATAAAGCTTACATTCTGCCTTGTGGCATTTTAGGCATATTTTTCATCATTTTTGCGGCTGCAGCAGGGTTAGAAAATTGTTTCATCACTTTGCGCATATCTTCAAACTGTTTGATGAGTTTGTTTACTTCTTCTAACTTATTGCCCGATCCTTTTGCAATGCGAATGCGACGGCTTTGTTGGATGCTATCAGGATTTTCTTTTTCAAAAGGAGTCATCGACTGAATAATGGCTTCTACATTTTTAAAAGCATTATCGTCAATATCAACGTTTTTCATCATTTTACCCACACCAGGTATCATCCCCATCAAATCTTTCATGTTACCCATTTTTTTGATTTGTTGAATTTGGTTGTAAAAATCGTTGAAATCGAATTTATTTTTACGGATTTTCTTTTGCAGCTCGGCAGCTTCTTTCTCGTCAAACTGTTGTTGTGCTCTTTCAACTAAAGACACCACATCGCCCATGCCCAAAATACGGGACGCCATCCTATCGGGATAGAAAACGTCGAGTGCTTCCATTTTTTCGCCAGTACCTACAAATTTAATCGGTTTGTTGACTACCGATTTGATAGACAAGGCAGCTCCACCGCGGGTATCGCCGTCTAGTTTGGTAAGCACTACGCCAGTAAAGTCTAATCTGTCGTTAAATACTTTTGCGGTGTTTACAGCATCTTGACCCGTCATGGCATCAACCACAAATAAAATTTCGTGTGGGTTGGTTTTTGCCTTTACTTCCGAAATTTCGTTCATTAAACTTTCGTCTATTGATAAACGACCGGCAGTGTCAATAATAATTACATTATTGTTGTTCTTTTTACCTTCGGCAATACCTTCTAGAGCAATGGCAACTGGGTCTTTAGACACCGTGTTGGCATAAACCGGAACACCTATTTGTTCGCCCAAAATCTGCAATTGGTCTACTGCTGCAGGGCGATAAACGTCGCCGGCAACCATGATGGGTTTTTTACCCTTGTTTTTTAAATGTAAGGCAAGTTTACCAGTAAAAGTAGTTTTACCAGCACCGTTTAAACCGGCAATGAGTATAATGGTTGGATTGTTTTTGGTGTCAAGTTCGGTTACTTGTCCGCCCATTAAAGCAGCAAGCTCATCGTTCATTACTTTGGTAAGTAACTGACCTGGAGAAACCGAAGTGAGTACATTTAAGCCCAATGCTTTTTCCTTTACCTCATCGGTAAAAGATTTGGCGGTTTTGTAATTTACGTCGGCATCTAACAAGGCTTTTCTAATCTCTTTCATGGTCTCGGCCACGTTGATTTCGGTAATGCTTCCTTGTCCTTTTAAAACTTTAAATGCTCTATCTAGCTTATCCTGTAAATTCTCAAACATTTTATTAACGCTTAATTTTTAATTTGTAGGCACAAAGTTACCAAATTTGAGCGAAAGCTGCAGTAAGATATTTAATCTTTAATTTCTTTTAAACTTTTAGCATAAAGGTGCAAAAATCTTAATAATTTACCTGGGAAAAGCAAACACCAAGCCCAAAGCTAAGGTTTGGCTGCCTTGTATTTTTGAGTTGGTATCTCGATCGTAAAGCCCTACTCCGGTAATTGAAACGTTCATAAAGCGGTTTATCTTTGCAATAATGCCAATATCTAAACGGTGGTCTATGTGTCCAAAGTTATCGTAAGGAATAAACATATTGTATTTTGTTTTGAGCGTCACGTTTTCAAATATTTCTTTCTCGAAGTTGGCCACAATTTGAAAAGCCAGCTCATTTCTAAAGGTTTTGCCAACAGGAACCCCAAAGTTTTTGGGATTAGTTTTGTATATATTGGTATCTAAAACAAAGGTTTGACGCGCTGTTCCTGTACCAATTCGAGTAGAAAAGAATTTATTTGGCTTGTACTCAAAACCCAACGATTCGGTTAAGTAGCCTGGCGCCATAAAATTTGATATCAATTTTTCGATTTCTTTGCCTTTGGCATCTTTGGTGTAAGTAAAACCTGCATCAAATTGCGATTCAAAATTTAAAGAAGCAAAGAAGTACCAATTTTTAGAGAGTTGTACAGCAGCTTTATTATCCCAAAAAATTCGATCGGTAGTTTTTTTCTGTAACTGTCCTTTGTTTTTTACCTTTCCATATTGTAAAATGACCTCGCTGGCATAACTATAACTTTCTTTACTGTATTCTGCCCGGTAATTTACCAACCCGCCTATGGCCAAAGAGTTTACCCCACCACCAGCCCAATTATCGCTAAATGCAGCTTGATTAATGTTTATGCCTACCGATGTTTTTGTTTTCCAATAATTTACTTTGGCCTCAACAAGTGCGGCCTGCATTTTTATAGGCTTAAAATCTAAGGCGCCCACTCTAGACGGCAACGGACTTCTTTTAAGCTTCAGGTCAAAATTGTTAATGGGAATAGGAACGGTATCTACTTCTTGAGCAAAAACCTGCAAAGAAAGCGCTGTTAAAAGTAAAAAGGCAAGCAGGAGTTTCTTCATTCTATTACAAAGAAAAACAAAAAAATGTGGAAGAGGATGTTTTTTTATAAAACAGCTTAAAATAATAAGATGTAAACTTCTTTTATTCTTGAGGATGAGCGCTTGCTTTGGGTAGTTTTGGAAGTCTAAAAGCAGCTGGGTTTCTACGATAAGTGGCAAAGCTGTTTTTGATGAAATCTACAAAAGCGTAATCAGAAGCTGATAAAACAAACTGATAAGTTGGGCGATATTGTACCATAAAATCTATAAGTTCATCCTCTTTAATATCGATTACTTTTTTTACGTAAGCTGGTCGGTAACGATAATCTATGATGGCTTCGTGGTAATCACGTTCTAAAATTTCTTGTAGTCTTCGTGAGTTTTTGCCATCTCTACTGATCAAGTTATAAATGGCATCAATGCTAAGCCCCACTCCTCCGCTACCTATATTTAATAAATCTTTGCTGCTTCCTCTATCAAGCGCATATTTATAATCTTTTAGTTTTTTGGCATATTGTTCTTGTGCTGAGGGCGCTTTTCCTATAATTTTTACCTCGTTTAATCTTATGCCCAACGATTTTAACTGAAAAATAATGGCGCTTTGACCTTTGTAAACTACGGTATCCATTCCATATCCGCCTAATGCCGCAAAAATGGTATCGCCTACTTTGGTATTGATGACAAATTCGCCCTTGGTATTGTTGTATAAGCCTTGGTCTATAGCTGGATTGTAAATATAAACCCTTGCCATTCTTTGTTTACTGTCTTTGTCTATCACAAAACCTTGCACGGGCTTAGTTTGTGCATACGAATACATAAAGCAAAAGCTAAGCAGGAGTAAAAGCGCTGAAATTTTCATGAGGAGCAAAAATACAAGATATGAAGTTTGACAGATTCATAATTAACATTATTTAACTACCAAGAGTTTTTGGCCAATTTTGATGTTGCTGTCAGGAAGCTTGTTTATCGTTTTGAGTTGGTCTACGGTAAGTTTATACAATTGTGCTATGCCATACAAAGTTTCGCCCTGCTTCACAATGTGGCATCCATCTGTTGGTGTGTTTGGAGAAGTTACGGGTGTAAATTTTTTCTGTTCTAAAGGAATATTAGCATTGATTTGAGAAAAAACGCGGTCTTCTCTTGCTATTTTTTCTCTTTCTGATTCTGATTGATCAAACTGGTACAATTGGTATTTTTCTATTACACCTATAAGCAACTCTGGATATTTGGGATTGGTGGCATAGCCTGCCGTTTTGAGTCCGAGTGCCCAATTTTTATAATCGTTTTTATCTAGCTCAAACAAAAAACTATAGCGTTTGCGTTTTAAAAAAGTAGAATGGTCTTTGTAAGACTCATAGGCATCTTTGTACACCCTAAAACAATCGTTGGCTTGGTCATCGTTTTTAAAATACGATTTACCTTTCCATTCGGAGGTACATTTAACCCCAAAATGGTTATTGGCATACTTTGCCAAATCGCTATTGCCGCTTCCCGATTCTAAAATTCCTTGCGCCAAGGTAATGCTTGCAGGTATGCCATAGGTATTCATCTCTTCAATGGCCACTGCTTTAAAAGCATCAATGTAACTCAAGGTAGTATAGGTGCTCAAATTAGCGGTATCTTTAGTTGCTTTTCGCTCAATTTGTTTGTTGTTGCGGTGGTAAAAACTCGACTTGCAGCTTCCAAGAAAAAAGAGGGCAAAACATAAAATAAGTGTTATTTTTTTCATCGGGTTTAGTTGTTGTGGTTTTTTCTAATGACGAATAGACCGTCTCTAACGGGTAAAATCAACTTTTCAACCCTATTGTCGGCGTTTATTTTATCATTAAAATTACTAATGTTTTTGGTGTCTTTGTCTTGTGCTTTGTTTAAAATTTTTCCACTCCATAACACGTTGTCTACAATGATAATTCCCCCTGGCCTTACTTGGTCAAAAATCATATCATAATAAGTTCCGTTGTTTTTCTTGTCGGCATCTATAAAAACCAGGTCAAACGTATCTTTTAGGCTATTTATACTTGCTGTGGCATCCCCTATAATGTACTTTATTTTGTCGTTTAAAGGCGATTTTGCAAAGTTGTTTCTTACCATTTCTTCCAGCTCTGCGTTAATGTCTAACGTATAAATCACGCCGTCGTTGGCCAATCCCTCGGCCAAGCATAAGGTCGCATACCCTGTAAAAGTGCCAATTTCTAAAATCCTTTTAGGGGCAATCATTTTGCTCAAAAAGCTCAATACCCGGCCTTGGTAATGTCCGCTAAGCATACGAGGCAATAAAACTTTTAAGTTAGTTTCCCGGTCTATATGCTGTAAAAGTTCGGTTTCGGGTTCGCAGTAGTGCAAAAGTAAGCTTTGTAATTCTTCGCTAATCATGGTATTATATTCGATGTTGTTCCATAAAATATTGCAGAATTATAGTAGCCGCAATTGTATCTACTCTTTCTTTATCTCTTCTATCACTTTTTTTAAAGCCACTTTGTCTAATGGTTTGTTCGGCAAGCTTAGAGGTAAAGCGCTCGTCTATCCAGTGCTGCGGAATTTGTGGAAAATGCTTTTTCAACGTAGTAGCAAAACCTTTTACATGCTGTGCCGATTGCGAAGGCGTGCCGTCCATTTGCTTCGGATCGCCAATAACGAAGGCTTCTACCTGTTCACTTTGCAAATATTTTATAAGATAATCTATAATATCTTTGGGGTGTACGGTGTCTAATCCTGTTGCAATAATTTGCAGTGGATCCGTAACGGCAATGCCGATGCGTTTGGTGCCATAATCGAAAGCGAGGATACGAGCCATAATAAATAATGGGCAAAGATAAGGTATTTCAACTTACACGGTTATAAAGTTAAGGGGGGAGTGTGCTAAGCGCAGGTTTAAACCATTCTAAAACGGATGGCTTTTTTATTGCCCCGCTCTGTTGATTTCTTCGTTTGCCCCACCATTACTGCGTTTTGCGGCTTTAAGTGGTTTTCCAAAACGATAACTAAAACCTACATTAAATACTTGAGTGTCTCTCCATAAAATGAAGTATTCGCTTGCGCCTGGAAAATCAGTTAACCCCTCCATTTTTTGGGTATAAAAGATGTCTCTTGCACTAAATTTCAAACTTCCTTTTCCTTTAAAAAGCGTTTTTGCTAAACCGGCCGACAACTGCCCCGTTGGATAAAGCAATTCTTGCAAATCGTTTCTTGCCCGGGTTGTATAAAATCCAGAAATTTCTGCGTTCGTTGTAGCGTTTATGCGAAACTGATTGTTTAACGAAGTATTTAGCTGTCTAATCGAAGAAACATAACTCACATTTTGATAACCACTTAACTTTTTATAATTGAAATTGCTCTGAATCATTAGTTGCCACCATTTATAAGGGGCAAGTTGAGCAGAAATAGATACGCCAACATTATGCATTTGACCAACATTGCCTTCGGTATATGCTAAAATGTTGTTTCCCTCGGATAAGAATAGCTGAGAAAAATAATTTTTAATTTGGCTATAGGTAACGGTTGTCGTCAAAGCTTGCTTATAGCTATGGCTCAACTCGAAATTCCAGGTGTATTGCGGTAAGAAAAATGGATTTCCTCTTTGATAAGTATATTTATTAATGATAAACACAAACGGGTTTAACTTTTGATAGGCAGGCCTGTCAATCCTTCGTCCGCTGGTGAAAGAAAAGGAGTTTAGAGAATCTGCTTGATAAGAAAAATATCCCGACGGAAACAAGTTTTGATAGTTTTTAGAGAAGCTGCTGCCTGTTTGTAAGGCATTTCCTAGCTGCTTGCCATCGTAATTTGTGTTTTCGTAGCGGAGGCCAATTTGAAAATTAATGCGTTTTCTTTTTTGCTCTATGGTGCTATATACCGCATTAATGTTTTCATCATACAAAAAGTGATTGCTTTTTGTAAGGTCTTCTTTCCAACTGGTACCATTATACAACTCGTAAAAAGCGGTGTTGTCGGTTTTAATCGTCGATGTTTTAATTCCAGACTCAAATTTTGTGTTTTTATTTATTTGCCAGCTATAATCGGCTTTGACCGAAAAAATATGCAAACCAGAAGGAATAGAACCTCTCGATCCTTGGTTATAGGCAACAATGCCTGTTCTTAAATTGTTAAAATCTTGATTATTATTGATGGTATATTTTAAATAATCGAAGTCAAAACCAACATCTTGTTTTGTGTTGATTTGATGTTTTCCATAAAGATTGATTCCGCCATTTTTAAGTTTAAAATCGCTTGTACTGTAAGTTGAAATGGCTGAATCTATTTTTTGCTGTGCATTGAGCCAGTTGGCTACCGCATTTCCGTTGCCTTTACGGTTTACTACATTTCCAGACAAGGTAAACCCGAAGGTCGTTTTTTGCGAAACATAAAAATCTAAGCCTGTTTTTAAGGTGTTATTCATGTTTTCGTTGCCTAAATAAGAGTCTTGTTCAAGAGAATTGGCGATAGCACCTTGCGGGTTTAAGTAATTACGGTAGGCATAGATAGCGTAAAATCCTTTGTTGTAATTGGAGGCTAGATTTAAAAAAATATTGATTTTGCCTTTTCGGTAGTTTAAACCCAGGGAGTTGGTGTTTTTTAAATATTTTCCTTGTCCAACATTTGCCGAAAAATTTCCATTAAATCCTTGTTGTTTACTTTTTTTTGTTTTAATATTAATGATGCCAGCATTACCATTTGCATCGTATTTTGCCGAAGGATTTGTAATTAATTCTATTTGGTTAACTTGAGCAGCACTCATACCACCTAATAAATTGTTTAATTCTGTGCCCGATAAATAAGTAGGTTTATCGTCAATTAAAACCAATACACTTGTTTTTCCCTGTAAGCTAATCCCTCCGTTTTTGTCTACCATAACGCCTGGCGATTTTTCTAAAACTTCCAAAACAGAGGCCCCAGTGTTGGTTGCAACCGCATCAATATTTAATGTGGTTTTGCCTTGAGCGTATTCTGCAAAAGGTTTGTTGGCACTTACGGCTACTTCGTTTAAATTTTTAGCGCTACCCACCAAGATAAGACTAAATTTATGGTCAATTTTGGATTCAAAAACAGGGGTTTGTTTGGTAGAAAAACCTAAAAAATAAGCCTTTAAAAAGTACTTTCCTGTAGTAATACCCTCAAAGAGAGCCATCCCTTTGCTGTTGCTAAGTACAACTTTTACCAAAGCGTTGTTTTCGGCTTTGCGCAACTCTATCGTAGCATTTTCGATGGGTTTTTGTTGTTCGTCTGTAACCAGTAAGCTTACTGAGGAAGGAGATTGTGCAAAGACGGGGCTGCTCAACAAGCAAAAAAAGAAAAAGAGCGTTTTTAAAAGAGATTTCATTTTACGAAATAAAGTGTTTAAGCGGTTGTTTTTCAAAAATATAAATGCTTTTCGAATAAAACCCTATCTCGTAATTATTTTACAAATGTCAATAATTGAATCTAATTTGTAACATCTCAATTCAAATTCTTATTTTGCACCAAATGCAATTTAAAGAAATTATAGGACAAGACCGCGTAAAGCAGCAGCTGATACAAGCCGTTGTAGAAAATCGCGTGAGCCATGCGCAGTTGTTTTTAGCCGCCGATGGTAGCGGAGCACTTGCCCTAGCCGTGGCCTATGCCCAGTATATCAATTGTCAACAAAAACTGCCAAACGATAGCTGCGGGGAATGTCTCTCTTGCCGCAAGTACGAAAAATATGTACACCCCGATTTGCATTTTTCTTATCCATTTTTTGCCAAAGGCAAAGACGACGTGGCTAGCAATTACCTAGAAGAATGGCGTGAAATGCTAAAAAAAGACATTTATTTTGACTTAGACATTTGGCGCTCTTATTTGGATGCGGGAAATAAACAGCCAAATATTAATATTGCTGAATGCCACGATATCATCAAAAAATTAAGTTATAAAGCTTTTGAAGCAGAAACAAAAGTGATGATCATTTGGCTGCCCGAGTATTTGGATAAAGCAGGCAATGCGCTCTTAAAAATAATCGAAGAACCGCCTGCAAATACCTTGTTTATTTTGGTGGCGCAAAATTTGGAGCAAATTTTGTTTACCATTTTATCGCGAACCCAAATGGTAAAAATCCCTAAGTTGCCGGCCGCAACGATAGAAAATTATTTGATAGAAAAAGCAAATGTGGACATCGCCCAAGCAGCCGAATATAGTTTTTTAGCTGACGGGAACATTATTGCCGCTAAAGCGCTGTTAAATGATATACAAAACGACAATGCTGTGCTTTTTACCGATTGGTTGCGCTTTGCGTTTAAAATAAAAGTACTCGATTTAACCGCCTTTACAGAAACTGCAGCGGGTTGGGGAAGAGAAAACCAAAAAAATTTTATCAAATACGGCATCAACTTTTTGCGAGAATGCATTTTGTTACTAAATGGTGCCAATGAAATGGTGAAACTACCGCCCCAGGCGTTAGATACTGCCCAAAAATTAACCTTAAATGTGCTTACTCTGCCCATGGTTGAAAAGCTTATTAATGCCTTAGAAAAGGCACATTATCATATAGAACGCAATGCGAATCCTAAAATTCTGTTTTTAGATGTATCTTTGCAACTAATTAAAATAATTAATTTTAAAACGTTCCCGCAAGGGACTCAACATATATACAATTAATATGGGATGTGGAAGTTGTTCTACAGGTGGCGGTTGCGCCCCCTCAGGCTGCAAAAGTAATGGCTCTTGCCTTACTGGAGGCTGCCAAAAAATGGAAGTATACGACTGGCTATCTAATTTAGATACGCCCTCAAATTATATTCCTTTTCAGGTTGTTGAAGTAAAATTTAAGGGCGCTCGAAAAGAATTCTTTTTAAATAACGAAGATATTTACCTCGAAATTGGCGAATTGGTTGCTGTTGAAGGCGCTACAGGCGGCTATGATATTGGCCACGTTTCGCTTACAGGCGAATTGGTGCGTATGCAAATGAAACGCCGCAAAACGCCATTGGACCAAGTAACGCGAAAAATTTATAGAAAAGCTACCGAAGCAGATGTTGAAAAATGGAAATTGGCCAAAGGGATGGAATGGGAAACCATGCACAAAGCCCGTACTTTGGCATTAAGTTTACGTTTGTCGATGAAAATTAGCGATGTAGATTATCAAGGAGACAAAACCAAAGCTACTTTTTTTTATACCGCCGAAGGGCGGGTAGATTTTAGAGAATTGATTAAAAAAATGGCCGAGAACTTTAGGGTTCGAATAGAAATGCGCCAAATTGGAATGCGTCAAGAAGCTGGCCGATTAGGTGGCATTGGCTCTTGCGGCCGAGAGTTATGTTGCTCTACTTGGCTTACCAATTTTAAAACGGTATCTACCGCTGCAGCACGTTATCAAAATCTATCCTTAAATACCTTAAAACTAGCTGGGCAATGTGGTAAGTTAAAATGTTGCCTAAACTACGAGTTAGATACTTATTTAGACGCTTTAAAGGATATTCCAGACCGTGTAGAGCCTTTGCAAACGTTAATAGGAGTAGCCCGTCATCAAAAAACCGATATTTTTAAAAAAATAATGTGGTTTAGCTACCCCAATCAAGAAGATTGGATTCCGCTCAAAGTAGACCGTGTAAAGGAAATCATGGCCATGAACAAAAAAGGCGAGAAGCCAGATAACTTGAAAGATGAAGCGGTAGCAATTAAAACCAATGTTGTTGTAGAAAAAGTACATGATTATGAAAATGTAGTTGGTCAGGATAGCCTTACAAGACTAGATGACAAATCTAGAAACAAGAACAATCGCAATAAAAACAATCAATCGCGAAACCGAAACAATAAGCCTGCAAATCAAAATACGCCAAGGCCGCAAAATCAAAATGCACCGCAAACTAAACCAAACCCTGCGCAAAACGCAACAAGACCTATTGCCGAAGGTGGTGCCCCAACTCAAAACGCACAACGAACAGGCAACAGAAACAATAGAAATAAGAACCGTAACCAGAATAGAAATAAGCCATCGGGCGAAAACTCACCAAAGCCGAATGAATAAACTAATTACAGCTTTTTTGGCAATTTGCTGGTTATTTGTAGGGTGTACCAATGACCATTTGGTCGACACCAACATGTCTCTCGAAAGCAACAATTGGACGTATGCCAAAAGCATTAAAACTACGGTCGAAATTAAAGACGCCACTCAGCTTTATAATGTTTATTTTAAGCTTAGGCATACTTCAGACTATAGATACGCCAACCTATATGTGCTGTTTCATTTAAACGGAAACGGAGCAAACAAAAATCTACGCTATCAATTTAGGCTAGCTACGCCTACGGGCAACTGGCTTGGAAAAGGTTCGGGAGATATTTTCTCCTTTAATTTTCCGCTACTTACCAACTATCGCTTTGCTAAACCAGGTAAATACCAAATAGAAGTAGAGCAAAATATGCGAGATAATCCTTTGGTTGGGATAAGCGATATTGGTTTAATGGTTGTGCCAAATCAAATCGAATAAATTTCTTGAACGGGGATGTATTACTTGTTTGATTTTTGCTTACAAATGCCCCAGCAAATTTTCTAATTTCATTCCACGAGAGCCTTTTAATAAAACCATAGCATTTTTTAAGCACTCTTTAGCCATAAATGAAGCTACATCGGCAGTGTTTTTAAAGAATAAGCCATTGTTTTGTTGCTTGCACTTGTAAAAATGATCGCCAATAAAAATCACTTGGTCAAAATTAAACGAGTTGGCCAGCGAAACAATTTTTTGATGTTGTTCTTCGGCTTCGTTACCAAGCTCAAACATGTCGCCTAAGATGGCAATTTTATGGGCCGAAGTTAGGGTGCTGAGATTGTTGAGTGCAGCAACCATGCTACTTGGGTTGGCATTATAAAAATCGCATATGACGGTGTTTTTGTCTGTTTTTGTAATTTGAGATCGGTTGTTGTTTGGAAAATACTTGGCCAAACCACCGTTAATTTCCTCGGCGGTTAATCCAAAAAAATCACCAACGCAAATGGCGGCCAAAATGTTTTCAAAATTGTAACTTCCTGTTAAGTTTGCTTTTGCTGGGTAAATGGATTTTCCATCGCTCCATTCAAACGTGATAAAAGGGTCGCTATGCACTAATTTGCCGCTAATTTTGTTGCCTTTTGCCGTTCCGTAATAGATGGGTTGGTGTATTCCAGAAACAATCCCCATCTCTTGCAGGTAAGCATTATCGTGGTTAATAAAAGTGTAACCCTTATGTTTTTTAAGATAGGCGTAAAGTTCGCCCTTTCCTTTTTTTACACCTTCAAATCCGCCAAATCCGTCTAAGTGGGCCATGCCTACATTGGTAATTAAGCCGTGGGTAGGTTGCACAATTTCACACAAAAATTCTATTTCTTTTTGATGGTTGGCGCCCATTTCAATGACAGCAATTTCTACATCCTGGGGCAAAGACAAAAGAGAAAGAGGCACGCCAATATGGTTATTTAAATTGCCATGTGTTGCGAAAGTTTGGTAATGCTCGGCCAGCACAGCTTTAATCAACTCCTTAGTTGTGGTTTTGCCGTTACTTCCTGTTAAGCCAATTACCGGGATGTTTAGGTGCTCCCGATGATGTTTTGCCAAAAGTTGTAAGGCAGTTAAAACATCATCAACTAAAATAAATTTTTCGTTTTTAGCAAAAGCCGCGTTGTCAATAATTGCAAAAGCCGCTCCTGCTTGTATGGCTTTTTCGGCAAAGGCATTGGCGTCAAAATTATCCCCTTTTAGGGCAAAAAACAAGCATCCTTCAGCAATCGACCGGGTATCGGTACAAATTGTGCGGTGCTGTAAATAGTATTGATAAAGTTGCGGGATGGTTGCCATGGAAAAAACTAAAAATTTATTTGTGGTAAAAGTACAAATGCCATTACAAATAAAATATTCTTTTTAGTAATATTGGTAAATTTTTACCGCCAAACTTTATAATTACATATCAAATGAAAAAATTTTTATACAGCTTTTTACTTTTAAGTTTTGTTAGTACAGTTGTTTTAGCACAAACACCCACACCTGATGAATTTTTAGGTTATCCGCTGGGAAGCAAATTTACGGCACACCAAAAGGTGGTCGACTATTTTAAAAAAGTGGCTGCCACAAATAAAAACATACAGCTGCAATCTTATGGAAAAACCTACGAAGGCAGAGAGTTATTGTTGGCAGTGGTTTCTGATCCAGAAAACATGAGTAGGCTTGAACAAATTAGAAATGATAACCTAAGTTTAACCAAAGTAGAAAAAACACCGCAAACAAACACTAAACAACCCGCTATTTTGTGGTTAAGTTATAATGTGCATGGCAATGAGGCCAATTCTACCGAAACAGCCATGAAAGTTTTATATACTTTGGCCACAGCAAACGACAAAATTAAAGAATGGTTAAAAAACACTGTCGTGATTATAGACCCATGTTTAAACCCCGATGGTAGAGAGCGCTATGTGAGTTATTTTAATATGGTTAGCGGTACAACACCAAATGCCGACCCAATAGCCAGAGAGCATATTGAGCCTTGGCCAGGCGGTCGACCAAACCATTATTATTTTGATTTAAACCGCGACTGGGCTTGGCAAACACAAATTGAAACCCAACAAAGATTAGCGGCCTATCAAAAATGGATGCCTCAAGTACATGTAGATTTTCATGAGCAAGGTTACAACGAACCTTATTATTTTGCGCCCGCAGCCGAACCTGTTCACCAAAACGTTACGCCTTGGCAAAGAGATTTCCAGGTAGTGGTAGGAAAAAATAACGCTAAATATTTTGATGCCCAAGGTTGGCAATATTTTACTAAAGAGCGTTTCGACCTTTTGTACCCCTCTTATGGCGATACCTACCCCTTATATAACGGGGCTATTGGCATGACTTACGAGCAAGGCGGTATCAGGGCCGGATTGGCAGTAATAACAGCCGATGGAGATACCTTGACCCTAAAGGACAGAATTGCGCATCACTTTACAACTTCAATGGCCACCTTAGAAACGGTATCGGCAAACGCAAGTAAATTAAATGCCGAGTTTAAAAAGTTTTTTGAGCAGAGCAACACTACTCCACAAGGAAGTTATAAAACCTACATTGTAAAGGCAGAAAATACAAAGAAGTTACGCAAAATGGCCGATTTACTAGCTAAAAATCATATTTCGTATGCTTTTGGTGCCGACAGAATGCTTAATGGTTTTAATTACGAAACACAAAAAGTAGAAAACTTTAAAGTAGAAAGAAACGATTTGATTGTAAACTTACAGCAACCACGCTCGGTATTGGCTAATGTTTTGTTTGAACCACAAACTTTTGTTGCCGACTCTAATACCTACGACATCACCGCTTGGGCTTTACCCTATGTTTATGGGTTAAAAGCTTACGCTGTAAAAGAAAATGTAGTTGGTACTTACTCGGTAATGGACAACAAAAAAGAAGTATTACCCTTAGTGGCTAAACCTTATGCTTGGGCTTTTGAGTGGAATGCGCTAGAAGATGCCCAAGCCTTAATTGCTTTGCAAAAACTTAACATTAAGGTTCGCATGGCTGAACAAGCTTTTAAAACCGAAGAAAAAACGTTTCCGGCAGGAACTTTATTGGTGTACAGAGCCGAAAACGACCGCACAAACACCAATTTAATGGCGGTAATGGATAATGTAAGCAAGCAAAAAAATTGCACCTTTTATCCAATTGCTAGCGGCTTGGTAACGGAAGGAAAAGATTTTGGATCCTCCGTATATCCTTTGCTTGTTACCCCAAAAGTAGCGGTAGTGGCCGGTCCAGATATTTCTTCTCAAAGTGTTGGTGAAATATGGCATTTGTTTGAGCAAGAATTAAATTACCCTATTACCATGATCAATGCACAAAGTATAGCTGCTTTAGACATCAAAAAAATTAACGTTTTGCTTTTGCCTGATGGTTCTTACTCAGAGAAATTGGCCGAACAATTAAATCCTTGGCTTAATGCTGGTGGCAAACTTATTTTAATTGGCGACGCAATAGATGGCTTAGTTGGCAAAAAACCGTTCGATCTTAAAAAGAAAGAGCCCGCTAAAAATGAAGATAAAGGAGACGTAGATAAAAAATTTGTCAGCAAAGACAATTTTCAAAATGCAATTCCAGGTGCCATTTACAAAGTTTTTTTAGACCAAAGCCATCCTTTAAGTTTTGCATTGGGTAAATATTACTACAGCCTTAAAACGGATGATAAAATTTATGAGCCATTAACCAATGGCTATTCTGTTGGCATGCTCAAAGATAAATCTTACATGGCGGGCGTCGCAGGCGACAAAGTAAAAGCCAAATTAGCGTCTGGTATGTTGTTTGGAACGCAATCGGTAGGAAAGGGAACAGTAGTTTATTTGACCGACGATGTACTTTTTCGTGAATTTTGGGAAAATGGCAAACAAATGTTTGTCAACAGCTTGTTTTTGGTGTATTAACGAGCTGCTCACAACAACTGTTTAACTTTAAATGAGTAAGCAACCGCCATAAATTTTTATGGCGGTTTTTTTATAAAGGTTTAGTTAAATGTTTAAATTCTAATTAAACGAATAAATTTTTGAAAACCCAAAACAATAAATGCTTACTTTTTGTCTAAATATGATTAGGCTTTAGCCCAACATTTTTTCTCACGCTATATTTTTTCATTTAACAAAAGCTTGTTTAATCTTTTTATGTCAAAAATACGGCATTTAAAAAAGCAAAATCATTCTTTAAGGCTGATTAAAGCCAGTTTTTATCTTTAAAAGAATTTGTAACATTTGCATTACGTTTATAAAAATCTGAAATTGCATATCAATTACTTAATTAAACTTAAAATTTTATGAAAAAACTATTACTATCTGTAGTCGTTTTTCTGATGGTTGCAATTACAGCAATCGCTCAGGAACGAGTAATTACAGGAACAGTTACTTCGGCCGAGGACAATAAGCCCCTGCCTGGAGCAAGTGTTAAAGTTAAAGGAACCAAAACCGGGGTTTCTACAGGTGCAGACGGAAAGTACACTTTAAAAGCTGCTTCCAATGCTACATTAGAGTTCAGCTCTTTAGGCTTTGTAGCTCAATCAAAAAACGTAGGCGCTGCCTCAAGTATCAATGTTGCTTTGGCTAGTGATGCGAAATCATTAGGTGAGGTTGTGGTAACGGGTTACGGTGTTACCAAAAAACGAGAAGTTACAGGATCTATTTCCCAAATTAAAGGAGATGCTTTTTTAGATCAGCCTATCCAATCATTTGATAAAGCTTTGCAAGGAAGAGCTGCTGGTGTGCAAGTAAACTCTACCAGTGGTCAGCCAGGAGGAGGTATTTCAGTAAACATCAGGGGTACTGCCACTATTAACGGTTCTACACAGCCGCTATACATTGTTGACGGTGTGCAAATGAACTCTGGTGGTTTATCAGGTCAAACTTCAGTAAACACCCTTGCTTCTATCAATCCAAATGATATTGAGTCAATAGAGATTTTGAAAGATGCGGCATCTGCTGCAATCTACGGATCGTTGGCTGGTAACGGTGTTGTTTTAATCACCACCAAAAAAGGTAAACAAGGAAAGTCTATCATCAGAGCTTCTGCTCAAATGGGTATTGCTAAACAGTACAATCCGTATGAGCTCTTGGATGCCGAAGCTTGGTACAAGTTGCGTCTAGAATCTTATCAAAATCAATATGAAAGAGCGGGTCTTTCTGCTGCTGCTGGTGCTGCTGCTGGTGCTGCTGCTACTTTTCCAAACGGTGTTCCTTCAGTAATTGATAATTTCAATTGGATAGATGCTGTTTCTCAAACAGGTAAAAATAATCAATACGATGTTTCCGTTTCAGGTGGCGACCAAAAAACAAAATTCTTTATATCAGGATCTTATAACAATAATGATGGGACAATTTTAACCTCTAATTTTAAAAGAGGAACATTAAGAGCAAATTTAGATCACAACGTGTCTGACAAGTTTAATATCTCTGCTTCATTGAGTTTAGCCGCAAATAAATCAAAAGGCCCATCTACCTCTTCTGGATTTTTTACAAATACACCTTTTACAGGCGTAATTTTGACTGCCCCAGTGAACAAGATCTACAACGCCGATGGAACTTTTAACACAGTTTTTGTTGGCACAAACAACCAGAATTCTGTTCAAAATTTAACACAAGAAATAAGAAACGCTGGTACATTTCAAACAGTTAGTAATTTAGCTTTTACTTACAAAGTAATGCCTGGTTTAACAGCTAAAGTGTTTGGTGGCGTCGATTTTTCTGATGTTAGTGACTTAAACTATAGACCAGCAACCCTATCAGCTGCTGCTGCAACTGTAGGGTCGGGTAGTGAAACATTTAGAAGAAACATTAACTATACCACAACAGGTACTTTAACTTATGCAAAAACTATTGGCAGCCATAATTTTAGTGCATTGGGCGGTTTCGAATTTAGAGAAGTTACAGGTACTACTTTGTCTGCAACGGCTCAAGGTTTTGCAAGTCCTTTGCTTCCTTTAGTTAGTAATGCTTCTACGCCTACCGGCTCTAGCTCTACATTTACTGGTTATAGAACATCGGGTTTATTGGGTAACGTTAAATATGATTACAAAGGAAAATATTTGTTTTCAGGAAATGTAAGATACGATGGCTCTTCTAGATTTGGTGCCAATCAAAAATTCGGATTGTTTTATGGTGTTTCAGGTGGTTGGCGAGTTATTAGCGAAGACTTCATGAAAAATTTAACTTACGTAAGTGATTTAAAATTACGTGCAAGTTATGGCGAAACTGGTGTACAACCAACTGATAACTTTGGTGTTTTAGCACTTTACGGAAATGGTGGCCAGTACGGTAACCCCGGTTTGGCCGGTGGTTTAAGACCAAGTCAGTTGCCTAACCCAGACCTTACCTGGGAGAGATCAAAACAAATTAACTTCGGTTTAGATTTGGGTTTCTTAAAAAACAGAATTACTTTAGCTGTTGATGTTTATAGAAAAACAAATTCTGATCTTATTTTAGCCAGAACATTGCCAGGAGATTCTGGTTTTGGTTCGATCAATGAAAATGCAGGTAAAGCAAAAACAGAAGGTATTGATATAGATTTAAATACGGTTAACTTTGACGGTAAAGATTTTAAATGGACCACCAACTTTAATATTGCTTTTAATAGAAATGAGTTACTTCAGTTAAACAATGGTTTAACAAATATTAGTGATTTTTTCTATACGGTAGGTATGCCTCTATATCAAATATTTACTTATAAATATGCCGGAGTAAATCCAGCAGATGGCAGGGTAATGTACTATGACAAAAACCAAAACATTACTTATAGCCCAACTTTGACCGATAGACAATATATAGGCGATCAAAATCCAGACTTTTTTGGTGGCCTTACCAACACTTTATCTTACAAAGGGTTTACTTTAGATTTCTTGCTTCAGTATCAATATGGAAATTCATCTTATTTGCAAACAGCACAGTACACCGAGATGTCTGCAGGTATAGCTAACAACCAAGTTGTTTCACAATTGTCAAGATGGACTACTCCAGGTCAGTTGACTGCTGTTCCAAGAGCTTATAACACATTGGCTGAACCGGGGTCACTTTCACAGCAAACCTTGTCTAGTAGATTTGTTGAAAAGGCTTCATATATTCGCTTAAAACAAGCAAATTTGAGTTACAGAATTCCAGAAAAAATTACACAAAAAATTAAAATACCAAACATTAGTGTAAGCTTACAAGGATTAAATCTGTTAACCTTTACAAATTACAGAGGCGATGATCCAGAAAATAGCGGGAATAATTTAAATTTTTATCCTAATCCAAGAACTATCTCTGGTGGTATCAGTGTTCAATTTTAAAATCTTAGAAATGAAAAATAAACTATATATATGTGCTGTTGTTGCATTAATGATTGCAGCGACAGGATGCGAAAAAATTGTGGTTTTAGAGCCTAAAAACTCTATAACCCCCGAGGTTGCTTTAGGCGATGTAGATGGATATCAGTCCGTTTTGATTTCTGTTTACGACAGAATGCAAAGCTATGGCTATTATGGCAGAGACATGGCGTTAATGGGCGATGCTTTAACGGATAATATTTTCACAGTGGCTGCACAAGCAGGAAATAGGTATGCAACAGTTAATCTTAACACCAGAAATGCTCATTATGGAATTTGGTCCAATGCTTACAGTTGTGTAAACGAGTTAAATAATATTATTTCGGGCATAGATAATTTACCAAATGTACCTGCAAGTAAGAAAGCATTACAAACCAGGGTTAAAGCCGAAGCTTTGGCGCTAAGGGGTTTGGTATATTTTGATATTGCTAGAGTGTATGGTTACGAGCCAACTAAAGTGCCAACAACCGGAACAAATGCAAACTTCAACAAGAGCGCTGTGTTACGATTAACACCAACAAAATTAGCAACAGATGCAGATTTAAAACCAAGATCAACCATTGTTGAGGTTTACAACAGTATCGAAAAAGATTTATTGGCATCAATTGCAGCCTTTACAAGTTTAGGGGCTTCTGTGCCAACAAATCCTTATAGGGTTACGCAAAGTGCAACCCATGCTATGTTGGGTAAAGTTTATTTATATTGGGGTAAAGATGCGCTAGCTGTACAAGAATTTGACAAGGCAATGGCGCCAGCAATTTCTTTTGCCAAGCTATCGACTGCTGGAAATGCAGCTAGCGATTTTAAAAAAGTTCCTCATCCAGAATCATTATTTGAATTAAATTATGTTCAATCTGTTGAGGTGGTTGGAGTTACGGGTAGCAACGACGGGTTGTTTACCTATACACAACCAACAACAACTAATGCAAGTAACGTGGCTACATTTGGTGGACAAACTGTTTCTAACGAGTTATTAGCTTTATTTGAAACGACAGATGATAGAAGAGCATTAATTTTTAACTCAAGAACAGGAACAACCTCAACAACGTATAATTGGGCAAACAAATACCCAGGCTCTAATGGCGCTTATACAGACAATGTTAAGATCATTAGATTCTCTGACGTATTACTTATGAAAGCCGAAGCTTTAGCTAATCAAGGGCTTTACGCAGATGCTGCTGCAATTGTTGTACAATTGCGTACCAACCGTAACGCAACTGTTGTTGGCGTGCCTGTAACCATCGCAATTATTGATTATATACAAGACGAGAGAAGAAGAGAGTTGTTTTTTGAAGGCCATAGATGGTTTGATTTAAAACGTTTGGGTAGAACAATTACTAAACCAGCTCAAGCTCCTTCTGCATCTGCGCTATTGGCTACAGATTATAGAATATTGGCGCCAATTCCATCAGGAGAAATCTCTTTAAATCCAGCTTTACCACAAAATCCAAGTTATTAAAAAGAAAGTTATGTTAAAAAAATATATTATTTACCCTGTTGCTTTGCTTGTTCTAGGAACAATATTTACAGGGTGCTTTCCTGAAAAATCAGAAACGGCGTTAATTTATAACGGACCTGTAGTGGCTGAAATTAAAAACTTTACCTTAGGGCAACAAGCTTCTGTCTTGACCGCTAAAGGGGTTTCTACAACAGCAGGTACACAAACCGATTCAACGCGTACTGTTATGCTAAATACACGAGGTACTGATAGCGTTTTAGTTCAATTGGTTGGACCACAAAGTTCAGCTCCAATAGATGTTAATTTTAGCGTTAGATCTACAAGTACCGCTGTAGAAGGAACAAATTATGCTTTTGTTCCGGCAGGATTAAGAAAGGTTACCTTTGCGCCTAATACATCTTTGGCCTACATCAGGTTAAACCTTGTAGCTAACAGTTTAACAACTGTTGGAGATCAAAGAACTGTTATAATTGATTTGTTAAGTGATGGACAAGTTAAACCAAATCCTAACTTTAACAAGTTTATTGTCACTTTGAGGCGATAACTTTATCAAAATTCTAA
>CANHHZ010000008.1 GCA_947460275.1 Sphingobacteriaceae bacterium
CAACAAATGGCTACCAGAAAATCCGGGCTATCCCAATCAAGAATTAGGGGGTTTGTTTATGACAGCCGAACAATTAGAGGGTGGTGCTGCTTTGCCTTACATGGATGGTCCTGCAGTTTTTAAAAAGGCAGTTGTAAAGTTTCCAGAGGTAATTAAAGAGGCTTTGGCGGCAAATAATTTAACGCCACAGGATTTAGATTTACTGGTGCCGCACCAAGCAAATTTACGCATCAGTCAATATGTGCAGCAATTGCTACAACTGCCAGATGAGAAGGTTTTTAACAACATTCAAAAATATGGCAATACCACTGCCGCATCCGTTCCTATTGCCCTTTGCGAGGCTTGGGAGGCCGGAAAAATTAAAGAAGGTGATTTGGTTTGCTTGGCAGCTTTTGGTTCGGGTTTTACTTGGGCAAGCGCATTGATTAGATGGTAATTTTAAACACTTAATGTGTTGTAACATATTCTTTACTAAACACTTTATTTTCAACACTTTGTTTTTAATTAATTTTTTTAATTTCATACAAATAAAAAAACAATTTGTAAATGGCAATTGATGTTTATGCAGGTACTTTTGGTTCTAAAGAGATAACACATCTACTCAAAAGGTGTTTGTTTGGAGTTAAAAGGGCTGAGATAAATTCGTTTTTAGGACAAAGTGTTTCAATAGTTGTTGATACTTTGTTACAAGATACTTCGTTGCCCAACCCTCCGGTAAATAATTACAATGATACCAGCTATACTGATCCTGGTATCTTACGCGGGCAAACATGGGTAACTGCACCATTCGGTGATGGAACGGCCAACTCTAGGCGGATTACTTCACTCAAGTCGTGGTGGATTTTGCAAATGCTCAATCAATCTACTTCTTTAAGAGAGAAAATGGTATTGTTTTGGCACAATCACTTTGCAACAGAGGCTGATGTAATTGGTGATGCTCGATACCTATATAAGCACAATAATCTTTTAAGAACCTCGGCTTTTGGTAATTTTAAAACCCTAATTAAACAAATTACCCTAGACCCTGCAATGTTGAGGTATTTGAATGGCTACTTGAATACTAAAACCGCTCCAGATGAAAATTATGGTAGAGAGCTGCAGGAGCTTTTTACTTTAGGTAAAGGCCCTAATTCTAACTATACAGAAAACGATGTAAAAGCAGCGGCAAAACTATTAACAGGCTACCGATTAGATGCTACGGCCATAAATTCTTTTTTCGACTCGACCAAACACGATACTACTGACAAACAATTTTCTAGTTTTTATGGCAACAAAATTATTAAAGGACGAACGGGGGTAGATGGGGCCAAAGAGCTAGACGACTTGATTGATATGATTTTTGCCCAACAAGAGGTAAGTTTACATTTGTGTCGAAACTTGTATAGGTTTTTTGTTTATTATGAGATTGATGCTACTGTAGAACTACAGGTTATTGTTCCTTTAGCCGAAATACTGAGAAATAACAATTATGAAATTAAGCCGGTTTTAAAAGCACTTTTTACAAGTAACCATTTTTTCTTACCACAAACCAGGTCTTGTCATATCAAAGCGCCAATTGATTTTATGGTTGGTTTATGTAGAGAGTATGAACTTGTTTTTCCGCCAGAAACAGACATTGAAAATTATTATTTCATGGGAGATTATTTACGGTCTACGGCTGCTACTATTCAACAAAATTTAGCAGATCCACCCAATGTTTCTGGTTGGGAAGCTTATTATCAAGCGCCACAATTTTACGAAATTTGGATTAATTCGGATACCCTACCCAAACGCAATGCTTTTACCGATAGAATGATCAATACTGGCTATACTAGAAATGGTAAAAAATTGATGATTGATGCTGTTGCTTATACCAATCAGTTTACAAAGCCCGAAGATCCTAATCTTTTAATTAACGATGCTCTAGCACATTTATATACGATTGATGTGAGCACCGAAACTAAAAATTTTTTGAAGAGCATTTTACTGAGCAACCAAACCCAAGATTACTATTGGACAGATGCTTGGAATAGCTATAAAATGGATCCCGGCAATACAGGCCGACTCACAATTGTTAGCACAAGATTAAAGCAGTTTTATAAATATATCATGAATCTTGAAGAATACCAACTCTCATGAAAAGGCGTGAGTTTATAAGCAAGGCATTGCCAGCAGGTGTGGTGCTTCCGTCATTGATCAATGGCTTTTCAGTGAAAGCATTTGGGGCTTCAAGTTTGTTATCGGCCATTACCTCTGCCAACAACGAAACAGACCATGTTTTGGTAATTATACAGTTGAACGGAGGTAATGATGGGTTAAACATGGTGATCCCTTTGGATCAGTACGACAATTTAAATATAGTAAGGCCAAATATCATATTACCTAAAAACAAAATTTTAAAGTTAGGCGATTATAACACAGGTATTCATCCAGCCATGACAGGTTTGGATAGGTTATACAAAGAAGGAAAGATGCAGGTGGTACAGTCGGTAGGCTATCCTCAACCTAATTTTAGTCATTTTAGGGCAACAGACATATGGCATTCAGCTTCCGACTCAAATCAGGTGCTTACCAGCGGATGGGTAGGGAGGTATTTAGCTGACGAATATGCAAATTATCCGGTAGGCTATCCTAATACAGTAATGCCAGACCCATTGGCTATACAAATAGGCTCCTTTTTATCGCCGGCATTTCAAGGCCCTGCTGTAAATATGGGGATGGCTATTTCCGATCCAGTAAATTTTTATAATTTGCTAAATGGCATTCAATCTCCAGCACCAAACAACAATGCTGGCAAAGAATTAACCTATATTAGGCAGGTTTCTCAACAAACCCAACAATATGCAAATGTGATTAAAACAGCTGCTGCTAAGGTAAAATCGC
The DNA here is from genome assembly GCA_947460275.1 of Sphingobacteriaceae bacterium. Classification (GTDB taxonomy): domain Bacteria; phylum Bacteroidota; class Bacteroidia; order Sphingobacteriales; family Sphingobacteriaceae; genus Pedobacter. Next base: position 2,863 of record CANHHZ010000008.1, read on the forward strand.
AGGTTACCTATCCAAGTGGAAATAGTTTGGCCGACCAATTAAAAATTGTAGCAAGGTTAATTGGCGGAGGCCTTAAAACGCGTATTTATACCGTAAATATTGGTTCTTTTGATACGCACGCCTCTCAAGTAAATACCGGGGCAACCGAAACTGGTACTCATGCCACGCTGCTTCAGAAACTGAGTGATGCCATTAAGGCATTTATGGATGATTTGACCGTAATGGGTGCTTCTAAAAGAGTTGTTGGAATGACTTTTTCGGAGTTTGGTAGACGAATAAAATCTAATGCAGGCAACGGAACTGATCATGGTGCCGCTGCTCCATTAATTCTTTTTGGTGATGCCATACAAAATGGTGTGCTTGGTTCAAACCCCATCATTAGCGCTACAGCCTCGGTAAATGATAATTTGCCCATGCAGTACGATTTTAGATCTGTATATGCAAGCCTACTGTCGCAATGGTTTTGTGTAAGCGCTACTGTTTTACAAAGCGTAATGCTCAAAGATTTTCAGTCGCTACCACTTATTAAAGCGGGTACCAATTGCCTATCTACAGATTTATCCATAGCTAACCAGCAAAGCGGACAAACACTGATTTCTAACTACCCTAATCCTTTTACAACGCTTACAACTATTAAGTATACCTCAAAAGGAGGCCATGTGTTAATACAAATTTTTAATACCATGGGTAAGCTAATCACCACTTTGGTAGATGGAATCAAAGAAAAAGGAGTACACACTATTCTTTTCGAAAACCAATTTTATCCTCCAGGAGTTTATTACGCCCGTTTGCAAAATCAAGAGTTGCAACAAGTAAGAAATATGTTAATTGTACGTTAAAAATAAGTTGTAATTTGTAGCTTATAAATTGTAAGTTAGGCTATGTTTAAACTAGGTGATTTTGTTCGTTTTGTAGACGAAAAAAGAGAAGGATACGTTACTCGAATTATTGATCACCAAACTTTGGGCGTTACCGATACCGATGGATTTGAAATCCCGGTAACCATAAGTAATTTAACCTATGTGCACGGCCATAGTTCAAATGCTATTATTGCACAAAGCGATGATCAAATTGTAAAAGCAGACGAAATTTTTAAAGAAACAGGAATATTTTTAGCTGTGGCCGAAGATTCAAAGGCAAATGCTGTTGCTCATTTTTTTATCCTAAATTCCACTTCTTATCAGTTGTTGCTTACCCTAAAAACAGATGAAAAAGGAAAGTATAAAGGCGAATTTGCCAGTATTATTCAACCTCAAGCTCACGCCCAAATTTTTAGTGCTAATTTAAGTGATTTACAAATTTGGCCTGAGTTTGTGTTTCAGGCTTTGTATTTTAGTACTGCCAATACCAAACCAGTATTGCCACTCCATTTTAGCAAAAAATTTAAGGGCAAAGATTTTAGTGGAGCAAAAAAGATGGTTTCTGAAATCAATAAATATGCCTGGTTGATACAATTAGATGAGCCAGTGCCACTTATTGATGCACAAAAACTCAAAGAAAGTTTTTTTAGGGGCGAAACACCGCAACTTAAAGTAGATAAACCACCATTGGAAATTGATTTACATATTGATAAAATACGAGAGGACTATCATTTTCTGGAGCAGAGTGAAATGATAAATATTCAGGTGGCTTATTTTCAGCAAATGCTAGATTCGGCTATTGTACACCAAATGCAGAGTATAATTTTTATACATGGTGTTGGTAATGGTACCTTGAGACACCATATCCATAAAACGATAAGCAAGCACCCACAGGTAAGAACTTTTATGGATGCTCGTAAAGAAAAATTTGGTTTTGGGGCAACCGAAGTTTTTTTTAAAGTATAAATTAACTTCCTTTTGCCGCTCTTGTCATTTGTTCAAGCATATCCCACATTTCGTTCGGAATGGCTTCTAAACCATTCATTTGTCCGGCACCTTGTAGCCATTCTCCGCCGTCAATAGTGATTACTTCGCCATTAATGTAGCCCGAAAAATCGCTAATTAAAAATGCGGCTAAGTTTGCTAATTCTTGGTTTTCGCCCACTCTTTTCAAAGGCACACGTTTTTTAAAGTCGAATTTTTCTGCTAAATTACCTGGTAATAACCTATCCCAAGCCCCTTTTGTAGGGAAAGGGCCAGGTGCAATGGCGTTGCTACGAATGCCGTACTTACCCCATTCTACCGCTAAAGAGCGTGTCATGGCCAAAACTCCGCCTTTTGCACATGCTGAGGGCACCACATAGGCCGAGCCTGTAAAGGCATAAGTGGTTACGATGTTTAAAATACTTGCAGGTTGTTTTGCTGCAATCCAATGTTTGCCAAAGGCGAGGGTACAATTTACACTGCCTTTTAATACAATGTCAATAATGCTCGAAAAAGCATTTGCGGATAAACGCTCAGTTGGCGAAATGAAGTTGCCGGCCGCATTGTTTACCAAACCATCAACTTTGCCAAATTTTTCGATGGTTTTTGCTAAAACATTTTCTACTTGGGCATAATCTCTTACATCACATTGTACGGCCAAAACCTGTCCGCCTGTTTCGGTAGCCATTTCGGTAGCCGTTTTTTGTAAAACTTCTAACTTACGACTGGTAATTACCAAATTAGCGCCTAATTTTAAAAAATAGGTGCCCATAGCTTTTCCAAGTCCAGTTCCGCCACCTGTTACCACTATTGTTTTGCCTTTTAAGGCATCGTCTCTTAACATCGGTTGATTATACATTTTAATCGTATTTAGTATTTAGAAAAGCTGTACCTAAAACGTACAACTTATTAGGCTTTCTTTTGCAAACTATCTATTATTGTTTTTAAAATGGCTCTTGTACTTGGTGCCCACCACTGTTTGAGCATAATTTCTAAATCAGCGCTTTGATCTGATTGGGTAATACCTATCAATTCGCGGCGTATATTTTGTTTACTTTGCTGCCAGGTATTTCTTTCGAAAGCCATATATTTTTTAGCATGTCTTTCTGCTGCGGTTAATATACTATCGGCGCTTACTACTTCGTCAACCAATCCAATGGTTAAAGCTTCATCTGGGTTAAACAATTTTCCTTCCAACAAACTACGGCTTGCGGCTGCTTTACCTAACCAAAAGGCATATAGATGAAAAATACTGTTAGGAACGATGATACCTACTGGCACTTCGTTTAAACCAATAATGTACCTACCTTTTGCCATTACTCGAGCATCGCAAGCTAAGGCAATTACACAGCCACCGGCAGGGCTATGGCCATTTATAGCCGCAATTAATGGTTTTTTAAATGCAGTGATTTTAGCTAAAAAATTTAAAAATAAGTGCCAAAAGCTTTGGGCCTCGTCTTCGTTGTAGTTGTAAAGTTCAATCAAATCTAATCCTGCCGAAAAAAAATGATCTTTTCCGGTTATAATTGCTGCACTAATATTATCCTCATTTTCTATATTGTGCAAAATATCGGTTAATTCAGTAACCAGTTCTCGGTTTAACGAGTTGGATTTTCCTCTAGATAAGCAAATAATCGCAATGCGATCTTTTATGGTAACATTTATGGTGTTCATTTTCGTTATTTTACTTCGTAAGTATATACTTTTCGTCCTATATTTCCAAATGTATCCATTCCTTCTACTATCACTTTGTAATTTCCAGGCGTACCTGCATTAAAGAAACTAAAAGATGCTTTTCCATTTTCATTGGTATTGATGTTATTGTTCCAATAAATTGTACTCCGCAAGTCTTGCATTTGCGTGTTTGTTTTTGGATCGTCGTAGTTGGGAGCATAAAATTCTTTAATTTTTGAAAAGCCTCTGTTTCTAACACTTATAGTATTTGAGGAAGGAGGATTACTCCCGCCACGGCCATTTTTTGTGGTAATAAAAACCACACCCCAATAACCTTCACTGCCATAAACAGAAGTATTGTAGTTTGAGCTTAAAACTTCTATCCCTGCAATATCATCAGGCATTATTGACGAAATATAATCGGGTTGATCATCTTGATTGATGTAAACACCGTCTACAATCATTAACATAGGTGGCTGTGTAGTAGATGTAAGAGAAACAGTTCTTGCGGATGATCTTACAATTTTCCCGCTTCTTACCATAACTCCTGGTATTTTACTGAAGATAGTAAAAATGCTAGTTTCGTTTTTTAGCTTGTCACTTTTGATGACATAATCTGCTGCGCCACTTGCATTGGCGGAGTTGGGTACATTTATTAATGCAATAGGCGCTCTTTGTCCAACAATTTTTACAGTATTTAATTGAATACTTTTATCGAGCATATTAAATTTGTTTAACTCTGAAAACATATTTTTAGTAGCAGTAATGTATGGCGCTATTTCCGTTTTGTTTCCTATAAAACGTTTTGTTGCAATTTCTGCAGGAGGGTTAGCGCTAAGTATGATGTTTTTGTTGTCTTTACTTGTTTTAGATTGAAGTATAAATGAAGCTATGTCCGGAATATCTAATCGATCAAAAACAAAATTCCCTCTAACGTCAGATATCGTGTCTAACATGAAAGTATATCCTGGCGTATTAGAAAACATGGTTATTTTAGCGTTTGAAATGGGCTTATTGTTTAAATTTTTAACCTTTCCAGCTATTTCTATGCTCTGTTCTGGTCTAAAATTGATTTCAGGTTCTTTTTGTGTGTAAACATCTTCCCAGTAAAATCTTCTCCAACCTTGTGTAAGTAAAAGATAGTCTAAATATGATTCTCTGTCTTCATTTACATGATTGAAATAGTAATTGGGTTTTTCTATAAATCCTTTCAAATCAGAGGTTAATAATAAATTCGATAAAATAGTTACTTCATTATCCTCATCAATTTTAACCTTTGATTCATCTAATACTGCTAAAGAAAAATTTCCATCTATAGGTGCGCCATTGATATCAGCCACCTGTAGGGTCATTTCATTTTTTTTCTTTGTAAAAGAAGCGCTATTGTTATTCTTAATTGCGATTTTTAAGTCATCGTTATGGTTTACGAAAGTTAAACGCTCTGCAATAGGTTTAATATCCGAGTCAAATAGGGTAAATTGAACTATCCCAGTTGGAAAGCTCTTCTTTGGAATGTTAGCGGTTAATATATTTTTATCTAGTTTGCTGGTAAAGGATGCATAAACAGTTCCGTTAGCTTGACCAATTACATAAACATCCTTGTTGTTTACTCTATCTGGAGAGGCATTGATTTGGACTCTGATGTTGTCTTCACTGCGATTTACCGATAGTACGTATCCATTTTCTAAGGCCTTTGGAACCTCAAATGATTTTGTCTTTCCATCAGGTAGAGCTATTACTGCCTTATAACGTTCATTAGGCTGCGGAGTAAAAGCAAACACACCCATGCCAACATGTACGGTATTAAAAACAGCTACTTTTTCGTTGCTTTTGTTTTCTATATAGCCAGAAATATCAACGCCTAGTCCATCTGAGCTTACAGCCTTTACGCCAACTTTGCTTCTGATCCCATTTATTAGCTGTCCTCCTTCTGGAAAAAATTGCACATTTAGTTCTAACTTCTTTTCTTTAGCTGCATAAGCCTCACTTATAACTGTGATATCACCAATTGTGATAAACTTTTCGAAAAAGAAATCTTTATCGTAGTTGCGCATATAATTTGTATATGCTCTAATACGGTAATTTCCAGTTTTTAAAGAATCTATAAGACTTATATTTCCCCCTGAGACCCCTTTTTCTATGGGTAAGATTAATTTTTTTTTAAGCTCGTTGTCTTCACCAATTAAGTCTACATAGAGTACTTTACTAATTAATGAAGGTTCGTTTTTTTCGGCTGTTACCACATATGCTTTGAGCCAAATATTTTCCCCAACTACATAAATTGGCTTATCTAAATGGAGATGAATCTTTTCTTGAGGGTAAGATTCAGTCATTTGTTTAAGTTGTTTTATAAGTTTTTCTAATGGGGTTTCTTCAGCTTTAAAGCTTATAAAAAACAGTGCAATTAGGCAGCTAATTAAGGCGGTACTTTTTTTCGTATTCATAGGTTTATTATTTTATTTCGTAGGTATACACTCTTCGTCCTAGATTTCCAAAGGTATCAATGCCTTCTATCACCATTCTGTACGTTCCTTGCACATCGGTGTTAAAATAGTCGAATTTTCCATTCCCTTCTGTGCCTGAAACTATATTAGGGTTCCAATATACAGTTGTTCTTAAATCGGGTTTACTGTCTGGGTTTACCTCGTATTTTGGTGAATAAAAGGACCTACTATTGTAATATCCCTTTGGGGCGTATACAATTATTCCGGGAGCGTATCTGTTGTATGTATTCACCTCTCCGCCTCGCTTTGTTGTAATAACCAACAAGCCATTTACTCCATTAGAGCCATAAATAGCGGTATTTCCAATGCTTCGCAATATCTCAACACTCTCTATATCTTGCACTACAATGTTATCTAAAGAGAAGTCTTCGCCCATATTCATGCCGTCAAGTACAATGGTCATTAGTCCTCCATTTGTTCTGTTAGAGTAAGCCATTCCATCACGAATAGTTACGCCTAAGGCTCTACCTTGTAAAAATTGCGACAACGAAAAAGCAGTTTCTAGCTCTTTATCCGTAAATATTTGGTCGGCACGACCAGCGCCATTTAAATTTTGTGAGTTTGGAGCAGGGTTTTTTGTTTCTACAACTTTAACTTCAGAAAGCATGATGGTTTTTTGGAGGAAGCCTTTGGCCATTTGTTCTTCAAAAAACTTTTCGCTTTGTTGTAAATAGCTTTGTAAGGATGTATTTACGTTGATATTTACGTCGCCAATGTTTTTGTTGGCTGTAACTTGTTGATTTGGGCTGATATCTAAATCTATGGTTACGTTTTTATTTTTTTTGTCTGTTCGGGCCTGAACAATAAATTTAGTGCTGTCGCCAAATACGATTTCATCAAAACTAAATTTTCCTTGTATATCGCTAAGTGTATCAATAGCAAAAAAGCCACCAGAGTTTGAAAAAAGCGACACTTTGCCATAAGCAACAGGTTTTCCGCTCTTACTTATTGATCCTTTGATGCTCATGTATTTTTCTGGTTTAAAACCGATATACATTTCTTTTTGGTCGATAATTTGATCCCAATTTATTTTTCTCCATCCCTGTGTTAGCAAAAGATTGTCGAGTTCGGCGCTAGTTTTTACGTCGTTTTTTAAAAAATAGTGGTTAGGTTTTTCTACATATCCTTTTAAATCTGCGGTAAGCAACAGTGAGGTAAAGATATTTGTTTCGTTCTCAATGTCGGGCGTAACCACAGATGTGTTGGTAACTGCCACAGAAAAACTGCCTTTGGTGGGTTTGTTATTTTCTTTAGCTAGTAAACTTAAGTCTACTTTACTTCGGGTGGTATAAGTAGTTTTTAGCCCTTCGATGTTGACATCAATTTTATCTAAATTGTTAGTTACAAATGCCAATCGTTCGCAAACAGGTAAGTTTTGTGGCGAAAATAAAGTAAAAGTAACAGTGCCCGAAGCAAATTTTTCTTTCGGTAAATTAATAGCAATAAGTTGTTTTGTGCTTGGCAGGTTGCTGGAAAGATAAATTTCGCCATTGTGGTGCGCTATTAATTTCAAGTCACCTTTATTCAATAAATCAGGGCTAATATAAATTTTCACTCCTATTTTTGTACTATCTGTGTTATTTACAGCTAAAACGTAACCGTTTTTTTCGGTTTTTGGCAGATTTATTGTTTTTTCGGCTCCATTGGGCAAGGTTACAATTGCTTTGTAACTTTTGTTTGGCAGCGGATTCAAAATGAAGTTCCCCATACCTAAATAAGAGGTGGCAAAAGTAAGCACTTCTTGGCCCTCTTCGTCTATAACTCTTCCAGTTATGTTTTGCCCTAAGCCGTTGGCGTTTACGGCTTTTACCCCAATTTTATTAGGTAACTCATTTACGAAAGAGCCTCCCTCTGGAAAAAATTGCACATCTATTGCAGCCGAGGTAGAGGTTAAGGGAATGGTTTTTGTTATTTTTTGTTTGTTGGCTAAAGTAATTGTAGCTGTAATTTTGCCCGACTTATAAATGGTTGGCTGTGTATTTAAAATGCCAATATTAATTTCGCCATTGTTGTTTGTAGTAGCTTTACCTTTGGAGATAATTCTTCCACTTAACTCTACTTCATAACTCACATCGTTATTATTGTATGGCTGGCCCTTTGGGCTACTAAACTGTAACGTAGTATTTACTTTTTCGTTATTTCCTTCTGTGCTAAAAACATTTTTAGTATGTGTAAAGACCTTGTTAGTCCAACTGTCGCCTATTTTAATGGTTTTATCAAAAAAGAAATCGGTGCTTTCGTTTCGCATCCATTGCGTATAAGCTCTTATTCTATAATTTCCTTCTGATAAGGAGTCGGTTAATTTGAAATCGCCCCAGCAAATACCATTTTGTATAGGCAGTTTAAGTTGTTTTTTTACAGTATTTTTTTCATTGACAAGCTCGACATACAAAATAGAACTAATGGATGTTGGTGTATTCATCTTCCCGTCAAGCACATAGGCTTTAAACCAAATGTCGTCGCCTATGGCGTAATACGGCTTGTCTAAGTGTACATGAACTTTTTCTTGAGGAAATTTCTTGCTAAATTCTTCTAGCTTTTTCAATAAGGCCAAAAAAGGGTCTTCATCAACTCTAAAAGCCGAAAGTCCAAAAAGGCAAAGCACACCAATCATCAAGATGAATATTTTGTTTTTCATGGCGAAGTAATTATTTACAAGTTATAAAAAATGTGGGATACCTAAAACTGATTTTTCCACATCATGCTTTCTACAGGTTTGGTGGTTTTATTGTTGTATTTGGCATTGTTTTTTGCGTTGTACATGTTTGTAATTTCTCCATCAACTGCAAAATAAATTAGTTGGCCAATGGGCATGCCTGCATACACACGAACTGGTTGTGCGCAAGAAATTTCTAATGTCCAAGTATTGCAAAAACCTACATCACCTTTTCCAGCTGTAGCGTGTATATCTATACCCAAACGTCCTGTACTGCTTTTTCCTTCTAAAAAAGGTACATGCGCATGGGTTTCGGTATATTCTAAAGTTACACCTAGATATAAAGTGCCTGGCTGCAACACAAATCCATCTTTAGGGATTTCAAAATGTTCAATTTTATTGTGTGCTTTTGCGTCTAAAACGCGGTCTTTGTAAGTAGCCAAATATTTACCCAAATGTACATCGTAAGAGTTGGTTCCTAAACAATCTATGTCAAAGGGTTCTATAATAATAGTACCCTTGTTTATTTCTTCTAGGATGTGTTTGTCAGAAAGGATCATTTTTGAAGTATTTTGGACTAATTTATGATTAATTTAAGATACTTTTGCATTGATTTTCTAAAATAAAAGATGCCAGTAGTTTTTAGTAAGCAAATTGATGAAGATACCATACTTGGGGTATGGAAAATAGAGGAAAGCGAGTCGGTGTTGATGTCGGGTTTGCAGTTAAAAGAGCACGAGGTATCATTGATACAATCTTTAAGTAACTCAAAGCGAACTTTACATTGGTTAAGCACTCGCTTGCTTTTAAGAACGTTATTAAAAACTGAAGATTACATCGATTGTCAAATGGATGAACATGGTAAGCCTTATCTGACAAATATTGATGCGCATATTTCATTGAGCCACTCTTATGATTATGCTGCGGTAATTGTGAGTAAAACTAAAAAAGTAGGTGTCGATATAGAATTGATTAAGCATAAAATTAAAAGTATTAAACATAAATTTTTGTCGGATATCGAGTTGGCACAAAAGCAAATTGGCGACAATGCCGATGGATTATATGTAGCTTGGTGCACGAAAGAAGCAATTTATAAATGGAACGGTAAAAGGGGATTGGAATTTAAAAAGCACATCCACATTAAGCCATTTAAACTCAAAAATGAAGGCAATTTACAGGCTTATATTGAACTTCCAGAAGGTGCTAAGGAACTAAATGTAAGTTATTTTAAAACTGATGATGGATATATGTTAGGATACGTAGTAGCATAATTTACAATGAATAAAAAGGTTAAATATATCGATTGGGGATTAACAGATTATCAAGTAGCTTGGGATAAACAAGAGGTGTTGTTTAACGAAACGGTTGCGATAAAAACAAAAAACCGTACCGAAAATACTCAAATACTTACGCCCAATTATTTGATATTTTGTGAACACCCTCATGTGTATACCTTGGGTAAAAGTGGAAAACCCGAAAATTTACTGTTAGATGAAAAAGGATTGGTTGAAAAGCAAGCCACCTACCATAAAATAAACAGAGGTGGAGATATTACCTACCATGGGCCTGGACAAATTGTAGGTTACCCGATATTGGATCTAGACCACTTTTTTACAGATATCCATCTTTATTTGAGAACATTGGAAGAGGCTGTGATTTTAACCCTGGCCGATTATGGTATCTCAGCTGGCCGATATCCCGGTTACACAGGAGTTTGGCTAGATGGAGATAATGAAAAGGCTCGTAAAATTTGCGCCATGGGTGTGCGCTGTAGCCGATGGGTAACTATGCACGGATTTGCTTTTAACGTAAATACAGATTTAACTTATTTCAAAAACATTGTGCCCTGCGGCATAGACGATAAAGACGTAACCTCAATGCAAAGAGAACTTGGGGTTATGTTGGATGTGGAAGAAGTAAAAACAAAATTGAAAATGCATATTGCAGCATTATTTGACATGGAACTTATTTAATTTAAAAAGTGATGTCCCAACAACCACTTACTTATTTAGCTTTAGGCGATTCGTATACCATTGGCGAAGCAGTAACTGAGCAAGAATCTTTCCCTTTTCAGTTGGTGGCTGCCTTAAATGCAAAGGCTATTGCAATGGCTAAACCTAAGATCATCGCCAAAACAGGATGGACAACAGATGAGTTACAAGCCGCAATTATTGCCGAAGATAACACACAAGTTTATGACTTGGTTACGCTTTTAATTGGTGTAAACAATCAATACAGAGATTATTCGCCAACTGTATATCGAAAAGAATTTAGAGAATTATTGCAAACTGCAATAGCATTTGCTGGGGGGAATAAAAACCATGTTTTTGTCGTTTCTATTCCCGATTGGAGTGCAACTCCTTTTGCGAAACAGAGCGGTAGAAATTTAGACGAAATAAGCAATAACATTGCCACCTTTAACGCTATAAATAAAGAAGAAGCCCTAGCCTTGGCTATCAATTATACTGATATTACGCCTGCCTCTAGAGATGCCTTAACTGATAACGATTTATTGGCTAGCGATGGATTGCACCCTTCTGGAATTATGTACAGTCAGTGGGTAAAAAGCTTATTGCCTTCGGTATTAAAAATTTACCAATAAACTAATATTTTAAATAAGGTTTGATGGTTTGTTGCCAAACGCTTGTATCGCAAATTTTCTCTATTTCTTGTTTAAATAAAGGGAAGGTGAGTTCAAAAATTTCCTCGCTATTTGGTATGCCTAACAACTTGTCTAAATGTTTCTCGCCAGTTGGATTTACATTGGTAGGATAAGGTTGCCATTTAAAATGTTCAGGAAAATGATCTTTTATAAGTTTAATGAGTAATAATCCAAACTTTACCGCTTTAAATGGATGAATTAAATTTGCCTTAAACTGTAAGCCAAAACATTTTTCATCTGCATATTTTCCTTCATTTGGTATAATTTCAATACTATTTAAAATTATGCTGGCATCGATTTCTTTTTCCAAAAAATCAATTTTATTTAGCCAAGGTGCTACTGCAATTTCAAAAGGAAAAATAGTCCCTCTGCCTTCACTTAGGTTAGTAGCTTCCAATAAACCTAATCCGGGATAAAGCATTGCTGCATTGCTGTTTTTAATAGCTGGGGATGTACCTATAAATTTTGTTCCCCATTGTGGCTGAAAATCATCCCTATGCCAATTTTTGCAGCTAATAACGGTTAAATCAGCATGGATTGATTTGTGAGCATTGAAGTAAAGTGCAAGTTCTCCTAAGGTACAGCTATGTTTTATGGGGATATTCCATCTGCCAATAAAAGAAGCGCAATGGCTTTCGTTTAGCATTGGGCCTTCGCTATAGGCTAAATTTCCAGACAGTGGGTTTGGTCGGTCTAAAATTACCAGCGATTTATGATGTTTTTTGCAAGCCTCAATTAGATAGGTTAGGGTCCAGAGGTAGGTGTAAAACCTTACGCCAACATCAGGTATGTCAAATAAAACGATATCTATATCAGCTAAGTCGTCAGCACTTGGAGATAAATTTTCCCCATATAAACTAATGATAGGTAGGTGCGTTTCTGTATCTGTTTCGTTTTTTATTTTTTCGCCATCTGCACCAGTGGTATCAAAGCCATGTTCGGGAGAAAATAGCTTGACAATATTAAAACCAGCATCCAATAAAGCCAGATAAACCGGTTGATATTGGTTTGTGGTGGCTGCGGCATTGGTTACTAAACCAATTTTTTTGGTTTTCCAAGAAGGATTAATGGCAATTAAAACGTCTGCACCGAATTTAATCATGCCTTAACACTCAGGTAAACTTATCGGAATATTAGTCGCTAAACCGCCATCAGAGGTTTCTTTGTATTTAGAGTTCATATCTAAAGCGGTTTCCCACATGGTATTTACTACCGCATCTAAACTTACTTTTGCCTTATCTGGGTTGCTTTGTAGGGCCAACTGGCTGGCGGTAATTGCTTTAATAGCACCCATGGTATTGCGCTCGATACAAGGAATTTGGACTAAGCCTCCGATGGGGTCGCAGGTTAAACCAAGGTGATGCTCCATTGCAATTTCAGCAGCCATTAAAACTTGGCGTTGCGAACCACCTAGGCATTCGGTTAACGCAGCGGCCGCCATTGCCGAGGACACGCCAATTTCTGCTTGGCAACCGCCCATGGCAGCCGATATTGTTGCCCCTTTTTTAAAAATGCTACCTATTTCTGAAGCACAAGAAATAAACTGAATTATTTTTTCTTCGCTATATCCATCACAAAAAACGATAAGGTACTGTAACACTGCCGGAATTACACCTGCTGCGCCATTGGTAGGTGCAGTTACCACCCGGCCAAAAGCTGCATTTTCTTCGTTTACAGCCAAAGCAAAGCAACTTACCCAGTCTAAAGTATAATTAAAACCCTGTCCTCCTTTTCTAATGGCCTCAATCCAGCTTGGGTAATCGTTGTAATGCTGGCCTGCAATTAGCCTTTCGTTTAGTTTAGCAGCTCTTCGGGCTACATCCAATCCGCCTGGTAAAAAGCCTCCAGTGTGGCAACCTCTATATACGCAGTCTTTGATCACCTCAAAGTGTTTTAAAATTCCATTTTTAGTTTCGACTTCGGGGCGCCAAGCAGCTTCGTTTTCCATCACTATCTCACTAACCTTAAGGCCAGTTGATAAGCACCAATGTAGAAGTTCGCTGGCTTTTTGTACTGGGAATGGTAAATCTACTTGTTCTTTTTCGCTGTCATTTTCGCCATCTTTTACTACAAATCCACCTCCAACAGAGTAATAGGTTTCGGAAAAGGCTTTGCCATTATTTAAAAAAGCCTGAAAAGTAACGGCGTTGGGATGAAAAGGCAAGCTCTGGCTATAAAGAAATATGAGGTCTTCTGTATAGGAGAAATCAATCGTATGATTATTATTTAGCTTTAATTTCTCACTTTTCTTAATATCATCAACAGTACTGTTGATAGCGTTTACATCAAATGTAACCGGGTCTGCGCCTGATAAGCCTAACAAAATGGCAATATCGGTACCGTGTCCTTTTCCTGTTTTGGCCAACGAACCATACAATAATATTTTTACTTGCCCTACATTTGGTAATAAGTTGTTTTTTGCAAGCGCTTGGGTAAATTGTTGTGCAGCACGCCATGGACCTAACGTATGCGAGCTCGAAGGGCCAATACCTATTTTGAAAATATCAAAAACCGAAATTTGTTCTTTTTGCATAAGTTAACAAACTTAGGTATTTTAACGATAATTAAGTAATTTGCCTTAAAAAGTATCATGACTTATGAAGATAAATATCCTTTTAGTTGTGCTCTTTTTGAGCACTTTTACAGCTTTTTCACAAGAGTATAAATCACCAAAAGACGCCAAGGTGGCCGAAAATCTTGCACATTGGGGCGATAAAAAATTTGGTTTATTTATGCACTGGGGTATTTACAGTATTCCAGGCATTGTAGAATCGTGGAGTATTAATGCTGAAGATGCAAGCTGGATACCTCGCGACAGCACCCTAAACTATGAAGAATATAAAAAATGGTATTTCGATTTAAATAAGCAATTTAATCCTGTAAATTTTGATCCAAGCATTTGGGCTAATTATGCTAAAAAAGCAGGAATGCAATATGTGGTTTTTACGACCAAACATCACGATGGTTTTGCAATGTTTGATACCAAGCAAACCAATTATAAGATAACTGCGCCCGATGTTCCTTTTTCAACCAGCTCAAAAGCTAATGTAACCAAAGAAATTTTTGATGCTTTTAGAAAAGAAGGTTTCATGATTGGGGCTTATTTTTCTAAACCCGATTGGCATAGCGAATTTTATTGGTGGCCGCGGTACGCTACGCCCGATAGAAACAATAATTACGATATTAGATTGCACCCTCAGCGTTGGCAACAGTTTAAAAAACAAACCTTTAATCAAATAGAAGAGTTGATGACGAGCTATGGAAAAATAGATATTCTATGGCTTGATGGAGGCTGGGTGAGGCCAAAAGCAACAATTAATGAAGAAGTGTTGTCGTGGGGTGCGCCAATACCTGCATGGGATCAAGACATTGACATACCCAATATCGCCCAGATGGCACGAACAAAACAACCAGGCTTAATGATCGTAGATAGGACTGTACACGGTGAATACGAAAATTACCAAACTCCCGAACAAAAAATACCCGAGAAACCTTTGAACTATCCTTGGGAAACTTGCATGACCATGGGAGATGCTTGGGGTTATGTATCCAATGATAATTATAAAAGCACAAATGTTTTAATTCATTTATTGATTGATATTGTTGCAAAAGGTGGCAACTTTTTGTTGGATGTAGGGCCTAAGCCCGATGGTACTTTTCCGGAACCTGTTTTGCAACGGTTACTAGAAATAGGGAAATGGATGGATCTAAACAATGAAGCCATTTACGCCACAAAACCAATTGCGCCCTATAAAACCGAAAATGTTTGCTTTACCCAAAGTAAAAATGGCCATGTTTATGCGTTATATTTAATTGATGAAAAAGCACCCTTACCTCAAACGATAAGTATAAAATTTGCGCCTAAAATGCCTAATAAAATAAAGTTATTGGGTATTAAGGACGAGCTGAAGTGGCTTAAAGAGGGGAATGGAGTAAAAATTATTTTACCTAATGGCGCTGAAAAACTGAAGCATGCCTTGGTTTTTAAATGGAATTAATTAAAAATCAAAAGCGATAATTTTATGGTCGCTTAACATACGGTCTACAAATTTTTTGTGGTTTTTTGGGCTTCCAATAGCAGTCCAAGTGCCACTAATTATGCCATTAGCCAATTCTTGTTTACCACGAAAAAGCTTTAGTTTAGATTTTCGGATGTAATCTTCGTAGGTATCTAAGCTTTCGTTTTCATATTTTTTTACAATGCGGTAAACTCTTTTTGTAAATCGGCGTTCTACAAAATTTTCTACAAAAGGGAATACTAATAATGAAACCAATACAATAGCGGTAACCCCCGTAGCTTGCGCATAATAACCACTTCCAATGGCCATGCCAATGGCTGCAACAATCCAAATTACACAGGCGGTAGTAAGTCCTTTTACTTGATTTTCTTCTTTAAAAATTACCCCGGCGCCTAAAAAACCAATACCCGTAACAATGTTCGATGCAATTCTGTCGGCACTGCCCAAGCCTAGTTTTACTGATAAAATAGTAAAAAGCGTTGCCCCTAATCCAATCATGATCATGGTTTTTAGACCAGCTTGTTTGCTTCTAAATTCTCTTTCTATTCCAATTAATCCGCACAGTAAAATGGCCAATAAGAATTTATTAACCTCACTTTGGGATATCAAATAGCCATTGTTTAATAGTTCTTGCATAAATTTTAAAACACTAATTTCGTAATTGTGATTTGATAAACACCAAAATAGTTCTCAAAGTTTTTAATAAAAGCTAGAACAGCGAAGTCCGTTGTATGATTTTGTTCGCGTACTGTTAGACCAATATTTTTCGTAACCTAAACTAGCTTCTGTGCTGCCACCAGTATTGCTATAACCAAGGTTTGATAGGGTAGCATCGTGGCTTATGCCCATTCTAACTTTTTCGCTGTCATTGCGTTTTAAAAATACGTCAAAAATTAATGAAAATACAACAGCATCTTTTCCTCCGGTTTGGTTGGTGCGATACCAAATCCCACTGTTAAAACCTTTGTATTTAAACTGGGCGCCAGCGCTAATAGAAGCTATATTTCCTTGTTTGTAGTAAATAACTGAAGGAATTAAAAAAGCACCATCATCTTCGGTATAATTACCTCCGTAGTTTAAAGGGATTTTAAAACTTGCATTTATAGCCAAGCGCATAGGCAACTTTGCTTCTGCTCCGCTAAACGATTCGTTGGGTTTGTTGATATGATAAAGTGCAGCTCCAAACATCGCATTGCGATACACAAAATTAACGCCTGCAGCTGGGTCAAAAAAGTATCGGTTTGATATATCTATTGCTTCTGCTGATGATGTACTTCCAGGGATATAGCCTAGCCTTCTGTCAATTTGATCAGTAAAAACAAGTTTACTCAAATCTATGCTTCTGTTCGTAAAACCTACTTGAAGCCCAAAAGCGGCTGTAAAATCATCGGCGCCAATACTGTAAGCATAAGTTGCTGCGATATTGTTTTTCTTTAAAAAAGCAGTTCCTTCGCTACTTTTATTAAAAGACAAACCGATTCCACCTGCAAGCTGGGGGATATAAACATCTGCTGAAGCATTAAGATAGGACAAGTCGGTACCCAATGCTGACCATTGATTTCTGTAAATCATGTTTAAACGCATATCTCCATCAAATTGCCCGGTTAAGGAGGGATTAAGGTAAATAGGGGCATTAAAAAATTGAGAAAAAAGATGATCTTGTGCACTTAATTTTAAAGAGATCGTACAGCATAAAAATAAAATTATGGCATATATTTTTTTCATCATCTTAACAAATAAATTTCACCGGTTTGTTTTGGTGTGGCTTTGCCATAACTCATCCCTTTCCACTCGGCACCATTAATAAAAGAAACCTCTATTTTCCAAAAATAAACACCTTGTGGCTGCGTTATGCCATTATAAGTTCCATCCCAAGCTTCTACTGGCTTGCCGTCGTCTAACTTTGTGGTTTCCCAAACAACTTGGCCTAGTTTGTTATATATACGCATTCGCCACGATTTTATGCCTACGCCTATGGCAGCAAATTTTTGTAAAACTATATTATTGCTTCCGGGCATAAACGAGTTGGGTACGTATACATATCCAGGTACGCCCACAATTTGTACATATTTTTGGGTGCTGTCTACACAGCCTTGATCATTGTAGGCCTTTAGTTTTACTAAATATTTTCCTGTGTCGGCATACGTGTGGGTTGGGTCTTTTAAACTAGAAATATCTCCGTCGCCAAAATCCCATTTGTAGGTTTGTGGGTTATTTGTGCTTTCATCAGTAAATTTAAAAGTATGATCTGGTATGCTAATTACAGCTGCCGGTGAAATTGAAAAATTGGCTGTCGGGGCACCTACAATTTTAATATAATCTGTTATGGTGGTGGTTTGCGGACAGCCTGAGTTATTGTAAGCGGTTAGCTTAACTGTAAATAGTCCCTGTTTTGCATTATAAACGTGTGTTGGTGTTACTTGAGTGGACGTGGTTCCATCGCCAAAGTCCCAAAGGTAACTCACGGCATTTCGACTGTTATTGTTAAATTTAACGGCTAATCCTGTGCAACCTACCGTTTGATCGGCCTTAAATACGGCTAAAGGTTGTTCATAAACTGTAATTGTTTTAGTTATACTATTAGTAGAACACCCGTTGGTTGCAAAAAGTTCTACTATGTAAACTCCAGCCGTGGTAAAAGTATGTGTTTGTTTTTCAGTAAATAAAGTGTTTGAAGTTACTATACTACCATCGCCAAA
>CANHHZ010000009.1 GCA_947460275.1 Sphingobacteriaceae bacterium
AAAATAAGCAGCGATTTTTCGTGAATTTTTGGCAAGCACCAATTGAAATAATTTAAGGTTGCTGCTTTAGTGTGGTTTCCGTCAATATAAACGAGATCTAACTTATCGGCTTTTGCGATCGCCTTTGGCAAAATATCGTTAAAATTACCAACCTGTAATTCGATATTGTTTAAGTTTAAATCGCTAAAGTTTTGAGCTGCTACGGCTGCAGTTTCGGGGCAACCTTCTATGGTTAGCATCTTGTAATTAGGCTGCGCTTTTGCCAAATAAGCCGAGGTAATGCCCAAACAAGTACCCAATTCTATCATATTTTGCGGTTGTTGATTTTGTGCCAAACGGTAAATCAGCTGTGCTAAACGTGGCGACTTTAAGGCGTTTTTAGCAATCTGACTTATCTTTTTAGTACGGTTTTTATTGAGATGAGAACCAGCACCTAAATCGGTTACAGTTATGGTGGTATCGTCATGCAAAAGTTTTTTTCTCTGCTGCTCAATGTCGTAATATACTTTTTTGTCAGAAAAATCGTAAATTACCTCATCAACCAATTTGTAAACAAAAGGAGAATGGGTTCCATGCCTACTTTTAGCCGTAATTCGATGTTTTAAGTAATCGGTAATAAATTTAAAAACCATAGCCACAAAAATAGACAATCAAAAAATTGAAACTTGCATTTTATGGAAAATATTGAAGAAATTAATGCACTCGTAAAACTACTAGACGACCCTGATCAAGAAATCTACCAACATGTGCAAGACCGCCTGCTTACTTATGGCAATGAGGTAATTTCACATTTAGAAAGTGCTTGGGAGCAATCGTTAGATAGCATATTGCAAGAACGCATTGAAAATATTGTACACACCATTCAATTTAACAATGTTAAAGAAGATTTAAATTTATGGTATCAGAGCGGCGCTTTTGATTTGCTGCAAGGCGCTATCATTGTTAATCGTTATCAATATCCAGATTTAGATGAGCAAATTATCATTAACCAAATTGAAGAGATTAAACGCGAAATTTGGTTAGGATTACAATATGAAATGAGTTCTATTGAAAAAATTAAACTCATGAACTATGTTTTTTATCAAACGTTTGGATTTAGTGGCAACACCAAAAACCATCACGATCCTCAAAATTCATACTTAAGCCAAGTTTTAGAAAGCAAAAAAGGCAACCAAATTTCGTTGGCCATTATTTATGCTACACTTGCCCAAAAATTAGACATTCCTGTTTATGGAGTAAATTTACCGCAGCATTTTATTTTGGGCTATTTAGACGAAAGCGATCAAGAAAAAGAATATGGGGTGCTTTTTTACATCAACGCTTTTAATAAAGGCGCTATTTTTGGGAAGCACGATGTAGATCAGTTTTTACGTCAGCTTAATTTAGAGCCACAGCCAGGTTTTTATTCGCCATGCAGCAATGCCGAAATTATTCGAAGAGTTATTCGCAACCTCATTTCGGCCTACGAAAAACTAGGAACAAGCGAGAAAGTGGCCGAACTCAAACAACTGCAAGAAATTTTAACTGACGATTTGAGTTAGTTTTGAGTTGTGAGCGTTCGTGATGAGTAAAAACGGGAATAATACCCCCGGTAGATGGCATTCTTTTAGAGCACAATCACATTTGGCCTTTTACCTTTAAACGCATTTCGATACCTAATCGACCCGATAGCTATCGGGTTGGGTATAACGATTGTAATCGTTCAATTAAAAACTATTCTCTGCCAACCAATTCTTTAAAGTTTCGAACCAATTTTCTTTAGTGGTTTTGTTGTTTAAACCAAAACCATGCCCACCCGATTGATAGATGTGCATTTCGGCAGGCACCTTATTTTTTGCCAAGCCCTCATTATACATTAAACTGTTTTTTACAGGCACCGTCATATCGTTATTGGCATGTACTAAAAAAGTAGGTGGTGTTTGCGCACCGATATGTAATTCGTTAGAAAAGTATGCTTTTTGTATCTCGGTTGGTTGTCCTCCCAACAATCTTTTTACCGAACCAGCATGCGCATATGGCCCAAAAGAAATTACAGGATAAATCAAGACAGAAAAATCTGGTCGTAAACTAATGTTTTCGAGATTTTGAATTTTAGCATCATTATAATGAACACTTAAACTTGAAGCCAAATGCCCGCCCGCAGAAAAACCCATGACACCTATTTTATTGGGATTGATATTCCAAAGTGTAGCGTTTTTGCGCACCAAATAAATGGCCTGCAAAGCATCTTGCAATGGAGCTAAACTTTTATCAACCATAATGGTGTCGTTTGGCAAACGGTATTTCAATACAAAAGCGGTCACCCCAATTTCGGCAAATTTTTGGGCTACATCATATCCTTCTTTTTTAATGGATAAAATACTGTATCCACCACCCGGACAAATAATAACAGCGGTGCCATTAGGATTTTTTGGCGTAAAAATGGTTAAAGTTGGCTCGGTAACTTTTCCTACCCTTATATTTCCGTCTGTACTGATAACCGATTGTTCTTTAAAACTATTTGGCGGAATTTTTGCCCCCGGAATTGCACCATTATACAAAGGAACAACTTGTTGAGATTTGGCTTCAATAAGCACAAAAACAAAAAGTATAAGCAAGGAAAATTGTTTCATTTGGATCATTTATTTTGATAAAGCTAAACTTTTTTAGCTAAACTCCATTAAGTAGGCTTTTAAAAAACCGTCTATCTCTCCATCTAAAACGGCCTGTGGATTAGAGGTTTGAAAATTGGTTCGATGGTCTTTTACTCTTCTATCATCCAATACGTAACTTCTAATTTGCGAGCCCCATTCTATTTTCTTTTTAGAACCCTCGATGGCTGCAATTTCTTCGTTGCGTTTGCGCTGCTCGATTTCGTAAAGTTGCGATTTTAGCAAGCGAATAGCATTTTCCTTATTTTGCAGTTGAGATCTCGATTCTTGATTTTTAATGATAATGCCCGACGGTTTGTGGTATAAACGCACCGCAGTTTCTACCTTGTTTACGTTTTGGCCACCAGCACCACCAGCCCTAAAAGTCTCAAATTCTATATCGGCAGGATTGATATCTATCTGAATGGTGTCATCAACCAAAGGATAAACATATACCGAAGCAAAAGAGGTATGTCGGCGGGCGTTTGAATCGAAAGGAGAAATGCGCACCAACCGATGTACGCCATTTTCGCCTTTAAGATAGCCATAAGCAAACTCGCCCGCGATTTGTAGCGTAACCGATTTTACCCCTGCAACCTCGCCCTCTTGGTAATCTTGTTCGGTAAGTTTGAAGCCATTTTTTTCGGCCCACATCATATACATACGCATCAGCATCGATGCCCAATCGCAGCTTTCGGTACCACCAGCGCCTGCGGTAATTTGTATCACGGCATTCAGCTGGTCTTCTTTGGTTTTGAGCATGTTTTTGAGCTCCAAGTTTTCTACCGCCTGCAAACACAAATCAAACTGTTCCTGCATTTCTTGCTCGGTAGCATCGCCACTTTGCCAAAAATCGAAAAGCACTTGTGTATCTTCTAACAAAGCATTGGCCTGTTGCCAAGCATCGGTCCATATTTTTTTAGCATTAATTTGGGCAATATGTTGTTCGGCCTTTTTGGGGTCGTCCCAAAAATTAGGTTGCGTAGTTAGTTCTTGTTCTATGCGTATGTCGTACAGTTTAGTATCAACGTCAAAGATACCTCCTCAACGACGTTATTCTGTCGCTTAAATCCTGCAATTGTTCTTTTGTCATACGGCAAAGATAAGAAACCTTTGATTACGTTACCTCTTCATCCCCATATAATCTAAAGTAAGGTTACACATGGCTTTTACGCCCAAGTTAAAACTACTTTCATCAATAAAGAAATCGGGTGTATGGTGCGATGGCGCTTTTAAAGGGTCTTGGTCTTTTGGCATACCGCCCAAAAAGAAAAACAAGCCTGGCACTTTTTCTTGGTAAAACGAAAAATCTTCGGCACCTGTAACTGGTGGTTTAAGTTTTACATTGGCTGCGCCAGCGGTATTTTGCAAGCTTGGCAACATTTTTTCGGTCAATGCCACATCGTTAAAAGTTACCGGATAATGGTTGCTATACGGTATTTTAACTTCAACAGTTGCACCAGCAGCTTCGCCAGTTTTGGTGGCAATGGTTTTAATTCTTTCTATAAACATGGCCTCGTCTTCTTTGGTAAAGTTGCGTACGGTACCCAACATCTCTACCTTTTCGGGAATAATGTTAGAGCGCACTCCACCGTTTATAGCGCCAATAGTTACTACGCCAGGATTTTCGGTTACATTTAGGTTTCTGCTTACAATGGTTTGCAAATTATTTACAATTTGTGCCGCCACAACAATAGGGTCTACACTACTCCATGGATAGGCGCCGTGTGCCTGCTTGCCGTTTATAGTTATCTTCATGTCGTTTACGGCAGCCATTGTACCACCCGGGCGATAGGTAATTTGCCCCACTGGCGTTTGCGAATTGATGTGTAAGCCAAAAATTACATCAACTTTTGGGTTTTCCAAAACTCCTTCTTTTACCATCAGCTGTGCGCCACCTTCTTCTCCAACTGGTACGCCTTCTTCTGCTGGTTGAAAAATAAATTTAACTGTGCCTGCCAGGTCTTTTTTCATTCCGGCCAACACTTCGGCTACTCCCATGAGCATAGCCACGTGGGTATCGTGTCCGCAAGCGTGCATTACGCCAACTTCTTGGTTGTTGTAACTGGTTTTTACTTTAGAAGCAAACGGAAGTTTAACTCTTTCTGTAACTGGCAATCCGTCCATATCGGCTCTTAAAGCCACCACCGGCCCAGGTTTGCCACCTATCAAAATGCCCACAACACCAGTTTTAGCCACGCCAGTTTTAACTTGAATGCCTAACGATTGCAAATGCTTGGCAATAACGCTTGCTGTACGGGTTTCTAAGTTACCCAACTCTGGATGTTCGTGCAAATCTCTACGCCATTCTACCACTTTTTGATTTACGGCATCAGCACGTTTGCCTGCTTCAGATTTTAAGGTTTGGTTTTGTGCATAAACTGCAAATGGTAAAGCCATGGAGGCAAATAGGGTAAGTCTTTTCATGTCGATAAGGGTTAATATTTGAATAAATATAGAAAAAAATTCAATGGAAGTAATTTCTGGTAAGCTTTTAGTTTTTACTTGTTAAGGATTTTGTATTTTTACGAATAATAATAATTTAATTATGCTGCCCAATATCAATTTTACCCATACAAGTGCCTACGAATATTTAGTTGATCATTTTATTGATATCGACCAAACCACCATCAAAGAATTATTTGCACAAGATCCTACTCGGTTTGAAAAATTTTCGATTGTATTTGAAGATATTTTATTCGATTTTTCTAAAAACAGAATAAATGAAACTACGCTGGCTTTGCTCATCCAGTTGGCACGCGAATGCAAGTTAGATGAAGCCATCAAAGCGATGTTTAATGGCGATAAAATTAACCAAACTGAAGGCCGACCAGTTTTGCACATCGCCCTGCGCAACCAAAGCAACACCCCAATTTATGTAGACGGAAAAGATGTAATGCACGAGGTGAATGCTGTTTTGGCTAAAATGGAGAAATTTAGTGCAGCCATCATATCGGGCGAGTGGAAAGGCTACACCGGGAAAGCAATTACCGATGTGGTGAACATAGGCATTGGCGGATCGGATTTAGGCCCTGTAATGGTTACCGAAGCTTTAAAAACCTATAAAACCCGATTAAATTTACACTTTGTATCAAACATAGATGGTACGCATTTAGCCGAAACGCTTAAAAATGTAAACCCCGAAACCACTTTGTTTTTAGTAGCCTCAAAAACTTTTACCACACAAGAAACCATGACCAATGCGCACAGTGCCAGGGCTTGGTTTTTGCAAAGTGGTGCTAAAAACGAAGATATTGCTAAACATTTTGCCGCCCTATCTACCAACACCAAAGATGTGGCCGCTTTTGGTATTGATACCGAAAACATGTTTGAATTTTGGGATTGGGTTGGCGGACGATACTCGTTATGGAGCGCCATTGGCCTTTCTATTTGCTTGGGCATAGGTTTTGATAATTTCAAACAATTGTTGGCTGGTGCGCATGCAGCGGATAATCATTTTGGCGAAACCCCATTTGAAGAAAATGTCCCTGTCATTTTAGGCTTGTTAGGCATTTGGTACATCAACTTTTTTGATGCAGAAACTCAAGCCATTTTACCTTACGACCAATATATGCATCGCTTTGCAGCCTATTTTCAGCAGGGCGATATGGAAAGTAACGGTAAAAATGTAGACCGCAACGGAAATGCGGTAGAGTACGAAACCGGGCCGGTAATTTGGGGCGAACCAGGCACTAACGGACAACATGCTTTTTACCAGCTGATACACCAAGGAAGGCGTTTAATCCCTTGTGATTTTATTGCACCCGCACAAAGCTTAAACCCAATGGGCGAACATCACCCTATATTATTATCGAACTTTTTTGCGCAAACCGAAGCTTTAATGAATGGCAAATCCGAAGAAGAAGTAACCGCCGAACTCGTTAAAGCTGGAAAAACAGCAAGCGAAATAGCAGCACTTGCCCCTTTTAAAGTTTTTGGAGGCAACAGACCAACCAATTCTATTTTATTGAAAAAAGTAACACCTTTTAGTTTGGGCAGCCTAATTGCCCTATACGAACACAAAATTTTTGTACAAGGCATAATTTGGAATATTTACAGCTTTGACCAATGGGGAGTAGAATTGGGTAAACAATTGGCACAAAAAATTCATCCAGAACTAAAAAATGGGGATCCTATAAACACTCACGACTCATCAACCAATGGATTAATTAATCAATACAAAAACTGGCGATAAACTTAAAAACTAAACAATATGGAAAGAGATGAATTTTTAAAATCGTTAGGACTAGGTCTAGCGCTAATTTGTACCGGAGGCTGTTTAACAGGATGCAGCAAAAAAAATGATACAGTAAGCCCAAACACACCCGCGGCGGGCACAAAGGTTACAGTTGACCTAGCTACACAACTGCTAACGGTTGGCTCATCGTATTCTAATAATGGTGTTTTAATTGTTCGTTTGGCAACAGGTAATGCCACATCTTCATTTGTAGCCACTCAGGTTTCTTGTCCGCATGAAGGTGCAACTTTAAACTGGGTTCAATCTAGCAATGCGATTGTGTGTAGCTTACACAGTGCCCAATTTACATCGACAGGAGCGGTTACAAGACAGCCAACTGGAGGGGGAACAGTAGGCGCCTTAAAAACTTATGGCATTACCATCTCGGGCACTACCTTAACCGCAACAGTATAAGTGTTTTTGTAATTAGGTTAAACTTAAAAATGTTTAATTGGCATGAAAAAGCTCGTTAAAATAGGTTTAATGCTATTTTTTGGCAATGGCACTGCATTTTTCCCAGACTGATAAAGCAGTAACTCAGAGATGAAATTAGCGCATTAGCGAAAATGAAAAGGCAGCTTCAGGCATTTTTGGTAACCACAAGCCATTGATTAGTTACCATTGGTATTTGGGAGAAAGTAAAAAGACCCTGAAATAAATTCAGAATTAAGATTTTTTGGTATTGTCTCCGTTTAATTCCATAGCTATCGGCTTGTTCAGCAACTTTTATTATTCAACCCAAATTAATTGTTTAAGCTAATTTGATACAACTTAGGCCACTTTTTACCTGTTACAAATAAACGTTTAGCTTTTTCATCCCAAGCAATGCCATTTAAAACGTTGTTTTGTTCTTCATCAGCTGTTTTAAAATAATTTTTAGGTACCAAAGCCGATAAATCTAACTCTGCTTCAACAACTCCTGATTGGGGATTAATAATGACAATTTTATGGGTAAGGTACACATTGGCATAAATTTTACCGTTGATATACTCCAGTTCGTTTAGACTATTTACAGGGCCATTATTGTCGTAAACCTCTATAAAACTTTCTTCGGTAAAGGTTTTAGGGTTCATTAACCAAATACGGTTGGTTCCATCGCTTCGCAAAATATGTTTGCCATCAAAAGTTAATCCCCAGCCCTCTCTGCTGTTTTGATAAGGGAAATTACCTATTTGCTTAAAAGTTTTGGCATCGAAAATAAAGCCTATGTTTTCTTGCCAAGTAAGCATGATGATTTTATCACCAATTTTCAAACTCCCCTCTCCAAAATACTCGGGAGCTAAAGTAGTCTTTTGTATAGTTTTACCACTTTTTAATTCTACCCATTTCAATTGCGAGGCCCCTTTTTCGCCCGTACTTTCTAAAAATTTGCCAGCTACGTAACTCAATCCTTCGGTATAGGCTGTAGTATCATGCGGAAAAACGTTTTCTACTTTATAACTTAACTGCTTAGGCACTACGTTACTTTTTAATACGACATTGGTGTTTATAGTATCTGTTTTATTGTCTTGGGCAACAATTGCGGTAATCATTCTGTAGCCCAAAGTTAAATTTTTGGTGTTGAAGCGTAATGAATCGGCATTTTTGCGTGTAGCTATTAATTTTCCATCCAACCAATAAGAAATAGAATCTACTTTAAAATCTTTATCAACATCAAGTTTGATGAAAAATTCATCACCAAGATTAAAATTTTGCCCATCGTAGGGTGCGCTAAACGACAAAGAGGTGTCTTTTTTGTTTTTACAACCAAAAGCTACAATTAAAAAAATAAATAGCAAAAATTTACGAAGGCCAAAATGCATCTTGAATATGATTTATTGTATAATTATTCTGTTTATCGAGCAATACCGAAATGATATCGAAACGCACTTCGCCTTGATGATTCATTATTTCGATGTATTCGTTTGCGGCAAGTTCCATTTGTTTCTGTTTAGCTTCGCTTACAAAATCTTCGGGCAAGCCAAAATTTACTGACGTTCGAGTTTTTACCTCTACAAATATGATTTTTTTGTTTAAATACGCAATTATATCTATTTCGGCTTTACCATACACCCAATTTTCGTCTAAAATTTCATAGCCATTTTTTGTTAAAAATTGAGCTGCTAAACCTTCGCCTTGCTTACCTAAATCGTTGTGTGTAGCCATTTGTGAATGGAATATTTAGCCAAAAAAAGCTATTTTAAAATTACAGAGCCTAAAAACTTAGAAATTTCTTTCTCTACGCTTTTAATAATGGAATAACGTTGCATTAAAATTTCTTGATTAGCGTGATCTGTTTCAATTTTAATTTCTTTCAATAAATTTAACAACATTCGGTCTACTTTTCGTTTCTTGAGGTGATAAATCCCACCCAAAATAGTGGCCTTTAAATTTACCGTTTCATCACGAACGTAGATGTTATGCTTGTTGTACCAATTTTCGCTCAAGCTGTAAGGTGATGAGGAAAGTGTAATGGCCAAATCAGCAATATCATAGTCGTCACTTTTAATAAATTGATTAGCCGTTGGTAATAGTCCATTTTCAATTTCTATCCTGTAGCGGTCGATGATTTTTTTGCAAAGTAGATTTTCAAAAGCTACATCAGTTAGATTCTGCATGATAAATGACCCAATGTACATATTGTCAATTTCATCCCAAGTAACCAATTCGTGCCCAAAAGACAAGAGCAAACGCACAATTTCTTGTTCCTGCAGGTCGTCGGTAGTCGTGGTGTCGACAACATTTGCAACGCTAGCAACCTCTGCATCCTCGGCGAATAAATTTTCGGGCGGTGCGTCTTGATATGTTGACTGCCGGGCTGAAGAGGTATTTTTTTTGAGCTTAGTAGTCCGCATGGTATTGAGCTCATTGAGCAAAATGCGTTCTTCGATGGCTAATAAATTGCTACATTCGCGGATAAACACAGCCGCCTTAATACTGTCTGGAATTTTTGCGATACTCTCAACAATATCCCGGATTATTCCTGCCCGTTTAATAGGGTCTTTTCCAGCCTCAGCCAACAAAATATTTGCTTTATAAAGGATAAAATCTTGTCGATTTTCTTCAATATAAGTTTTAAATGCGCCCGCACCAACTTTGTGCATGTAGGAATCGGGGTCATCACCCTCTGGAAAAGAAACCACTTTTACATTCAGGCCGTCTTCCAAAATCATATCCAAGCCACGCAAAGAGGCTTTTATGCCCGCTGCATCGCCATCATAAAGTATGGTTACATTTTGGGTAAAACGACTAATTAAGCGAATTTGTTCTATGGTTAATGAGGTGCCAGAGGAAGCCACAACATTTTCGATATGGGCTTGCTGTACGGCCAATACATCAGCATAGCCCTCTACTAAATAGCAATTATCTTGTTCTCTAATAGCTTTTTTAGCTTGAAAAAGACCGTAAAGCACTTTAGATTTATGGTAAATATCACTCTCTGGCGAATTTACATATTTGGCTACTTTTTTATCAGTTTTTAACGTACGACCACCAAAGCCTATTACCCTACCTGTAAAGTTGTGAATAGGAAACATTACACGACCTCTAAATCTATCAAAAAGCTGTCCTTTTTCGTTTTTAATGGAAAGACCCGTTTTCTCTAAGTAGGATTCGGCGTGTTTATTTTTAAGGGCATTTTGGGTAAGGGCATCCCACACGTCGGGCGAATAACCCAAATTAAATTTTTTGATGATGTCTTCTCTAAAGCCACGCTCTTTAAAATAGCTTAAGCCAATAGCCTTACCTTCATCACTGTTCCAAAGTTGTTCTTCGAAATAATTAGCAGCAAATTGCGAAACGATATATAAACTTTCTCGGGCATTTTGGGCCTCTATATCTTGGGGGGTTTCAACAGTTTCCTCTACTTCTATATTGTACTTTTGGGCCAAGAACTTGAGTGCTTCTGGATACGAATATTTTTCGTGCTCCATAATAAAGCGCACCGAATCTCCACCTTTGCCGCAGCCAAAACATTTATATATTCCTTTGCTTACCGAAACGTGAAATGACGGTGTTTTTTCGCCATGAAAAGGGCAGTTACCAATCAAACTGGTTCCGCGTTTTTTTAAGTGCACAAAATCGCCAACCACCTCCTCTATCCGGGCAGTTTCGGTTATTTTGTCTACGGTTTCGCGATTAATCATGGGAACTTTAATTTTATTGCAGGCAAATTGATCAGAAAAAAATAGCGTTTAATTTATAAACGGTAGCATAGTATCAGCTACCAGTTTATTGCCACTGTCATTTAAATGCACTCTATCTGTGGTTAAAACGCCTTTTTCTTTATCTTCTGTATTATTTGTTTCGAGATAGGTTACAAATGCCTGCCTTAAATCGCATAACGGAAGCTTGTTTTTGATGGCCAGTTCTCTAACGCCTGTGGCGTATTTATTTAAATCGGCATCCACTTCATTTGTACCGTCTTTTTTCTCGCCAATAACTGTTGGTGTACACAATACCACTTTGGCGCCATTGGCTTGTATTTTGTTAATCAATGCCTGGTAAAATTTCAAGTATTTATCATAATCGGTTCCAGTTTTGGCCCCTAATTTATGCCAAACATCGTTGATACCAACATAAATAAATACCAAATCTGGCTTTTTGTTGAGCACGTCATCTTCTAAGCGCAAATACAAATCGTACACCTTGTTACCGCCTACACCTGCGCCAATTAACTCGAACTGGTTTGCATCTAAGCTGGTTTTCAGCATGTTAATGTAGCCATTACCCTGCACGCCAGCTTGCGTTATAGAATCGCCAAAAAAGATAACTTTTTTAGACTTATATCTTGTTGCCACATTAATTAACATTACTAAAAATAGTACTGCTAAGCTGAATTTTTTACTGAATTTTTTCATTGTTTTTTTTAAAATTTAAATCCTGAAAGTCGAAACTAAAATCTGTTAATGGCGAAATGGCTTCTATTTTAAACCCATCGGCTTTTGCTTCGTTGTTTAAGCTAAAATTTACAAAAGCATCGGCGTCTAAACTTCTATCGTACCATTTTACAATAAAAGTATTGCCCTTATAAAAAGTCATATCACCTCGTAATTTTGGTGCATTTTTGGCTTGAAAATGCATTTTTCCATTCAAATTGCTAATCATAACTTCGCCAAACCAAGCATCGGCAAAGGTGCCCAAGTAGTTTTTAATTTCTGGCTTTGTAGCGTTAGCTTTTTGTGCAATTTCAATGTCAGCCCAAACTTTGGCTACTATTTCATTGGCTTGTTTTTCGTTTTCTAAGCGATTTTCGTTGTATGTTTTAATTCTATCCTGCCCTTTTATGCCCAGATATCCATCTTTTATTGAATTGGTAATGGCATTAAAAGCCGCACCGGATTGTTGGTTGGTGAGCACAATGATGCCTAAATTAAGTGCTGGTAAAATGGTAACTTGGGTAACAATACCCGATAAACCGCCAGTGTGTGTAGCCTGAAATTTTCCATTTACATTACTTAAAAACCATCCTAAACCATAGCTATTAAAACTTGCTGGGTTACCCCCTGCAATAATAGTTTGGGGTGTCCAAAGTTCTTTTGCAACTGCGGGACTAAATAATTTATTATTGTCTCCATATTTACCGCCATTTAGCATGGCCATTACCCATTTGCTCATGTCGGCCACGCTCGAATAAATGCCCCCAGCTGCATTGGCTACTTCACCAAAACTTAATCCCACTGGCAATAGTTTATCTTGATATGGTGCATGACCATCTATAACGTTGGTCTTATCTTTTAAACGGTACCAAGAGGCTGCTGTTTTTGACATACCTAATGGTTTGATAATTCTTCCTTCAATAAAATCTTCGTATTTAATGCCCGAAGCTCTCTCAACTACTTCGCCAGCTACAATATACATCAGGTTATCGTAATCGTATTTGGTACGGAAAGAAGAAACAGGTTTTAAGTAGCGAAGGTTATGAATTAATTGCGATTTAGTTACGGTTGAAGAGTCGGGCCAAATCATTAAATCGCCAGCGCCCAAACCCAAACCACTACGGTGCGTAAGCAAATCGCGTACTGTAAATTCGCTGGTTACAAAGGGGTCGTACATTTTAAACTCGGGGATGATGTCAGTTACTTTTGTATCCCAAGTTATTTTTTTCTCATCAACCAACATGCCCAAAGCCGCAGCTGTAAAGGCTTTACTGTTGGAGGCTACCCCAAAAAGTGTGTTTTCATCAACCTTAAGGTTAGTTTTAATAGAGCGAACTCCATAACCTTTGCTATGAATTACTTTTCCGTCTTTAATTACTGCCACCGCAATACCAGGCACATTAAAAGTGGTCAGCGTTTTTTCAACTACACTGTCTATTTGCTTATCAGTTAATATTTGTGCTTTTAAACTGACTGAAGTCGAGACCAAGGCAATTAGGCACAATGCCAATTTAAAGCGGGTTGTTAAAATCATAAAATATTATTTTTGATTGAAAGTTTAAAGATAATAATCTTTTGGCGTTTTGTGCATTACTTGCCCTTGCCCAATTTATAATCTTTGTGCAGCACCAAAAAACTGGCCCGTTCTTCTTTTTTAAAAGGATAATCCCAATTTCCCTGATAAGTAATTTTAGTAGGCAATTTAACCTCGTCAAAATAGCTCATTTCAATATTCATTTGCACATCAAAATCAAACAAAATATTGCTGTACTTCATATCTACGTAGCGACCTAAAATTTCAAAATTTCTTTTATCGAAAATGGTAACTAATTCTTTGATCATCAAGCCATCTTTTGTCCAGGAGCTTAAATCGGGCTTTACCGAGACCTTAAACCTATACACCGGAATAGAGTCCAAATAAGTAGCGCTAAAAAAACTATAATCGTAATATTGGCGCATGTTTGCTGTAAATATTTCTGTTTTACTTCCAATAAAAGGTAAATTTTTTATCGGCCTGCCGGGATTAAAAATGAGTGTTTTTAACTTGCTTTTGTAGCTTTCGTTGGTTCCTCCTTTTCCATCGCTGGCAGGTGAATTGGGTGCAAAATCGGTGTTGTAGGCATTCATAAAAATATAATCGAACATTTCTACGGTGTAGAGTTGATATTTTCCGTTCTTTTTGTACACTTTGCCGTTGTCTTCCTTAACAAGATATTCCATTTTATAAGGGCCATCGTTGTTGTGCTTAATTTTACGATAAATTTTTCCATCAACTTTATTGTTTTTATCGTAAGTAAAAACTCTGTTTTCGGCGATGAAAGTATATTTTTTCATATTTCTAAATGCCTGATAAAAGCTGGTATCGCTTACTATAGCGCTGATAAACGTTTCTATACCAAATTTTTTGCCCACAATGTTTACTGCCGAGTCTAGCTGGATTGTTTTTAGCGTATCTGGATTAAAACGTGGTATTTGTTGCGCTTGGGTATGAATAAACATCCCAATAAAAAATATAAATAATGTAGTTTTTTTCATTTTATATAGATTATAAATACCTTGCCCAAATAGGTAAATTAAGTAAACTAATTACCCAACTGTTTTAAGGCAATGTAAGCCATTAATCCAGTAGAAATTTTTAAAGCGTCTTCGTCGATATCAAAATTCGGGGTATGCACAGAGTTGGTCGTTCCTTTTTCAGCATTTCCAGTTCCTAAGCGATAAAAACAAGCATTAGTTACTTGCGAATAATAGGCAAAATCTTCGGCGGCCATCCACATGTCCAAATCAACCACATTTTCTTCTCCTAAATAGTCTTCAGCAAAACCACGTGCGTTGGCGGTTAAATGGGGTTCGTTAATTAAAAAAGGGTAACCATGCATGATATTAAACTCGCAGCTTCCGCCCATACTTTCGGCTATGCCTTCGGCCATTTTTTTCATCAAGTGATGCGCATCTTTTCGCCAATTTTCGTTTAATGTTCTAAAAGTTCCTTCCAATTTTACTTCGCCAGGAATAATGTTGGTAGCCCCGTTGGCATTAATTTTGCCAAAAGAAAGCACAGTTGGCAAGCGTGGATCGGCGTTTCTGCTCACAATTTGCTGTAATGCCACAATAAGATGTGCAGAAATTAAAACGGGGTCTATGTTTTGGTGTGGTTGAGCACCGTGGCCACCTTTCCCTTTTACGGTTACGTACAATTCGTCTGTTGATGCCATATAAATACCCGATCGAAAACCAACTTTGCCTGTTGGGATAAAAGGCATTACATGTTGGCCAAGTATTGCTTGCGGAGCTGGATTTTGGAGAACACCTTCTTTAATCATAATGCTTGCCCCACCGGGTAAAAGTTCTTCGCCAGGCTGAAAAATAAGTTTAACAGTTCCTGAAAATTCATTTTTAAGCTGACTTAAAATATAAGCCGTGCCTAAAAGTGACGAGCTGTGCACATCATGACCGCAAGCATGCATAACACCGTCGACATTTGATTTGTATGGTTTATCTGAAATTTCTTTAATGGGCAGGGCATCCATATCGGCACGCAGGGCGATAACTTTATCCGACGGGATGTCGCCTTTAATTAAGCCAACTACCCCTGTATTTGCCATGGTGGTAAATTCAACACCCCACGCAGTAAGCTTTTCTTTAATGAAAGCAGCAGTTTTAAACTCATTAAAAGACAATTCGGGGTTAGCGTGAATGTGGTGACGGTATGCGATTACTTCTGGGTAGATTTGGGCCGATAAATTTTGTATTTTTTGCTTCATTTTACGGTTTAATTAAATCTACTTCTGGTACATTTATCTTTTCCTTAAAAATAAAAAGTGTAGGAAAGTTTGGTTTAAGCTCACTTAGCAGTTGTTGGGCCTCTAACCGAGTTCTAAAATCGCCAACGCGTAAATAATAATTTGGCTCTTTGTAAGTAATGTATGAGCGAAGGTTTGGGTATAAACTTTTAAATTTATTTTGCTCGTTAAAAGCTTCTCGCCTATCTAAACCATAAAAAATTTGTACTCTAAAGCCCATATCAGAAACTGCAACCTTAGGTAAGGGGTTTGTTGTAATTGTCTTTACCGAGTTGAGCTCAATACGTTTGGCAATTAAGCTGTCAATTAATGGGTCTTTAACTTCTGTTACCTGGCCTTTGGTTTGCGCAAAAACTTGTATAACGAAGAGCGAAAAAATTAAAGATAAAAACAATGTTTTCATAGCATAAAGTTTTGCCGTAATAACGGAACGACACATCCAAAAAATAAAAATGCCGAATTTTGGTGTAAAATTCGGCATTCTAATTGTTTATTACAAATTACCCATTTACACCGTGGCAATTTTTAAATTTTTTGCCGCTACCGCATGGGCAAGGTTCATTGCGTCCAACAGTTACTTCTTTACGTATAGGTTGTGGCGGCACAACCTCTCTGGTGTCTTCCATTGGAAGTCCATTGCTGGTAGCTTGACCATACTCTGGTTTTGACACCCGTAATTTAGCCTGTTCTTTCTTCGGCGCTTTGGCTTCTTTTACGTTATCGGCTTCTTGTTGTACAGGAATACCACCTTTGTATAAGAAACTTACCACCTCTTTGTTTACCACACTTAACATGCTTTTGAACAAGTTAAACGCTTCCATTTTATAAATAATTAGAGGATCTTTTTGTTCGTAAACTGCATTTTGTACCGATTGCTTCAAGTCGTCCATTTCACGTAAATGTTCTTTCCAACTGTCATCTATCAAGGCCAAAATAATGGTTTTTTCGAAGGCTTTAGTTACTTCTCTACCATTGTTATCTATTGCCTTTTTCAAATTAACCGGCACTTGAATATGGCGCATACCATCGGTAAAAGGAACCACAACTTGTTCTATTTGCTCACCTCGCTCGGCAAAAACCTGTTTTAAAACAGACATAGATTGATTAATAACCGCATCAGATTTACGAGCATAAAAAGCTGTCGCTTCCTCAAATAACTTGTCGGTTAAAGTATGAATGTTTTTAGCGTTAAATTCTTGCTCAGTAATTTCGGTATCAAGCGAGAAATTTTTTATCACTTCTAATCTAAACCCTTCGTAGTTTGATTGATCCTTGTATTCGGTGACTACATCTTCGGCCACATCAAAAACCATGTTGCTCATATCTACATCCAAACGATCACCAAATAAAGCATTGCGACGTTTGGCATAAATTACCGTCCGTTGCGAGTTCATTACGTCATCGTATTCTAGCAAACGCTTACGCACACCAAAGTTGTTTTCTTCTACTTTTTTCTGTGCACGTTCTATTGAATTGGTAATCATCGAGTGTTGGATAACTTCTCCATCTTCAATTCCCATTTTTACCATGATATTTGAGATGCGTTCTGAACCAAATAAACGCATCAAATTATCTTCTAAGGAAACAAAAAATTGAGAGGTACCTGGATCACCTTGGCGACCGGCACGACCACGCAACTGTCTATCTACACGACGAGACTCATGGCGCTCGGTACCCACAATAGCCAAACCTCCAGCTTCTTTTACACCAGGGCCTAATTTAATATCGGTACCGCGACCGGCCATATTGGTTGCAATGGTTACGGTACCAGCTTGTCCTGCTTCGGCCACAATATCGGCCTCTTTTTGGTGCATTTTGGCATTTAGCACATTATGTTTGATGCCACGCAATTTAAGCATGCGGCTTAGCAATTCCGAAATTTCGACAGATGTTGTACCCACCAAAACTGGGCGACCAGCTTCTGTAAGTTTTACAATTTCTTCGGCAACGGCATTGTATTTTTCACGCACAGTACGGTAAACATAATCTTGTTCATCTTTTCTAGACATTGGTCTGTTGGTTGGTATTTCTACCACGTCTAATTTATAAATAGACCAAAATTCGCCTGCTTCGGTAGTTGCAGTACCCGTCATACCGCAAAGTTTGTGGTACATACGGAAGAAATTTTGCAAAGTAACTGTAGCATAAGTTTGAGATGCATCTTCAACCTTTACGTTTTCTTTGGCCTCAATAGCTTGATGTAAACCATCAGAATAACGTCGACCATCCATAATACGGCCAGTTTGCTCATCTACAATCTTAATTTTTCCTTCATCAATAATATATTCTACGTCAACTTCAAATAAGGTATAAGCTTTAAGCAACTGGTTTACAGAGTGAATGCGTTCTGCTTTTACAGCATAATCACGCATCAAGTCGTCTTTTTTAGCAATTTTTTCTTCACTGCCTAAGCTCGATTTTTCGATTTCGGCAATTTCTGTACCTACATCTGGCAACACGAAAAAGTGAGGGTCTTCGCCCTGCTGCGTAATCAATTCAATCCCTTTTTCGGTAAGCTCAACTTGGTTGTTTTTCTCATCGATATAGAAAAATAATTCAGAGTCTACCTTAGGCATGTTCTTAGATTGATCGGCCATGTAAAAGTTTTCAGTTTTAAGCAAAACTTGTCTTACGCTGCCTTCACTTAAAAATTTTATTAAGGCTTTACTTTTTGGCAAACCACGGTGGGCACGCAATAAAGCTAAACCACCTTCGCCTTCTTCAGCACCAGTATTTCCACCGTTGATTAATTTTTTAGCTTCGTTTAGGGCTTGGGTAATGTATGCTTTTTGTGCATTAACCAACCGTTCTATTCGTGGTTTTAGCAAATGAAATTCGTGTTGATCGCCAAAAGGTACTGGACCAGAAATAATTAATGGTGTACGGGCATCATCAATTAATACTGAATCGACCTCATCTACCATGGCGAAATGCAACTTACGCTGCACCAATTGATCTGGCGTTTGCGACATGTTATCTCTCAAATAATCGAAACCAAATTCATTGTTGGTACCATAAGTAATGTCGGCCAAATAAGCATTTCTACGCTCTGGCGAGTTTGGCTCATGTTTATCGATACAATCTACACGCAAGCCATGGAACTCGAACAATGGACCATTCCACTCTGAATCTCGTCGAGCTAAGTAATCGTTTACCGTTACCACGTGCACACCTTGGCCAGCAAGTGCATTTAAATAGGCAGGTAATGTACTTACTAACGTTTTACCCTCTCCAGTTGCCATTTCAGAAATTTTTCCGCTGTGCAATACCATACCACCAATCAACTGTACATCATAGTGTACCATGTTCCAGCTTACTTCTGTACCCGCTGCTTCCCACTTGTTTGCCCAATAAGCTTTATCGCCAACAATTTTTACATTGCTTTTGCGAGCCGCATAGTCTCTATCGTAAGCTGTGGCAGTAACCTCAAGCGCTTCGTTTTCGCTTAAACGGCGAGAAGTTTCTTTTACTACCGCAAATGCAGCAGGTAAAATTTGTTGTAAAACTTTTTCTAGCTCTACATTTCGCTCTTTCTCTAAGGCGTCAACCTCGTCATACAAAGCTGTTTTTTCGTGTAACGGAAGATTTTCAGCTTCTGCATCAGCTTTAATAGCAACTATTTTAGCATCTATATCGGCTAATCCCTTAGCAATAATTTCTTTAAATTCGGTGGTTTTATGGCGTAAATCATCATTGCTTAGCGATGAAAGTTTTGCATATTCTTCGTTTATTTGAGCCACTAAAGGTTGTAATGCCTTTATATCTCTTTCTGATTTGCTTCCAAAAATTTTGGCTAAAAATCCTAACATGTTATTCTTTTGTTTAAATATTTAAAAATGATTGTTTTACAACAACCAAGCCATAGCACAAAAATAGGCCAACTTGACAGTTGCAGTGTAAATTGTTATACCTCGAAAAGTAAAACGGAGGGAAAGTTTAAGGGCTATTGTTTTTTGGCTTTTTTGTAATAGCCAAATCGGTAACAATATGATTTTGAATTTGATATTTAGGCGAATTGGCTTGTGCAATTGTGCCTAATAAAGTGAGTTCTTTGTAAGATAGAAAATCACTTTTTTGCTTGTTATGCTGGTTTGCGCCAAAGTTTAAAACCTCGGATTTAACTTGTTTACTGCAATACCCCTCGGTTAATAATTTAACGGCCTCTACTCGCTCTGCTTGAGCAAGTTGAGTTAAGCTAAAAAAGACCAAAGAAAGGGTTACAATGTGTTTCATTTACCGACAAATCTAATTTTAATCTTTTACATATAGAAATTTGATGGCGCTTAATTCTGCAATTATCCTAAAAAAGCCATGATAATTAGGTTAAAAAGGTATATTTGCTGTATTATACGTTCTTCAATTAAACATCAAAATGAATATTTTACTTTTAGGTTCTGGAGGCAGAGAATGCGCTTTTGCATGGAAAATGAGCCAATCGGCTTTATGCTCAAAGTTATTTATCGCTCCTGGCAATGCAGGCACACTAGCTTATGGTAAAAACGTAACGCTACAAATGAACGATTTTGAAGCCATAAAAACTTTTGTACTCAAAGAAAAAGTAGGGCTTTTGGTAGTAGGCCCCGAAGAACCTTTGGTAAATGGCATTCACGATTTTTTTTCAAACGACGAAGCCTTGAGCCACATCCCTGTTATTGGCCCTAAAAAAGAAGGTGCTATTTTAGAAGGAAGTAAAGACTTTTCGAAGCAGTTTATGCAACGCCACAGCATACCCACGGCTAAATCTAAATCGTTTACTAGTGCAAATTTAAACGATGGTTTAAGTTATTTGAGTAATCATGCTATGCCTGTAGTTTTAAAAGCCGATGGCTTAGCAGCAGGCAAAGGGGTTTTAATTATTGATAATGTAGCAGAAGCACAAGAAGAATTGAAATTAATGTTGGGCGGTAAATTTGGTAATGCCGGCGCTACCGTTGTTATTGAAGAGTTTTTAACTGGGATTGAGCTTTCGGTATTTGTATTGAGCGACGGAACTAATTATGTTATTTTACCCGAAGCAAAAGACTACAAAAGAATTGGCCAAGGCGATACAGGTTTAAATACTGGCGGAATGGGTTCTGTTTCTCCGGTTCCATTTGCAGATGAGGCATTTTTAGCGAAGATAAAGTCCCAAATTATAGACCCCACTATTAAAGGGCTACAAAAAGACAATATTGATTATACAGGCTTTATTTTCTTTGGATTGATAAAAGTAGGCGATGAGCCTTATGTAATTGAATACAA
>CANHHZ010000010.1 GCA_947460275.1 Sphingobacteriaceae bacterium
GGCTTTAACACCTTAGTTATTGGTTTAGAAAGCGATATTGAAACAAGAAGAAGCCGGATTTTAAAGCGCCTTGACGATCGGTTGAAATCCGGCTTGATAGCCGAGGTTGAACAATTGCTCTTAGCTGGAGTTTCGTCTGAGATACTCACTTTTTACGGTCTTGAATACAAGTTTATTACAGCTTATTTAGCTGGTGAATATGATTACGAAATCTTAAAAGAAAGATTAGGTATAGCTATTTGCCAATTTGCTAAAAGACAAATGACCTTTTTTAGAAAAATGGAAAAGGATGGTGTTGAAATTAACTGGCTAAACACAAATCAAGGCTCAGAAAAATTACTAGCGCAGGCTGTTTTGTTAACCAAAAACAAGTTTGATTTAAAATAAGTGCGTCTTCGTGATATGAATAAAAAAACTAGGCCAATTTTCAAATGGACGGTCGGAAAATACAATGAATTTGATTTTTTTCAAGACCATATTCCAACCTTTGATAGATATATTGAAGCTTTTTTTTTGGGATGAGGGGTTTTCTTTGCGCTTAGACCTCGAGTTCAATCTTTTATTAACGACAAAAGCCCCGATTTAATTAATTTTTATCAACAAATTGGAAAGAAAGAATTTGAAATAGAACTGTTTAAATATGTAGATGCTTGGGACGAAGTAGGAGTTTTGAATTAAGTTCTCTGGCAAGAAAATTTATCTAATTTTTAGCATTTATCCAAGATTCACAAATTTTAAATAAAATTGATATTAAGCCAACAGATTTTATTTTTTTAGATCCACCCTAAGATAGCGAGTTCTCAGAAGTTGATTAAAATTTATTACTAAAGCAGACCAACTAATACTTGCAGAGTGTTTAAACCTAACCTAAGCCAAATGGATGTTAGTATAATGTGCGTGGGCGCAATAATAGGTCAGTTACTCCTCTAATCTTTACAAATTACAAGTTAGCTTTGTAATATTCAACTGTATTACATCAAGTTATATTTCGATTTTTAAACCTTATGGTATTTATTTTGTTTTAACGGTGAGTGCAAGCAATAAAGCTTGTTAACCATTAAATAAAAATCCATAAAATGAAAAACTTTTCTAAAAAAATGGCATTTGCAGTAGCTGCAATAGCTATATTCTTTACCGTTAATGTAGATGCACAAACGCGAAAATTAGGTGTTGGTCTAAATTTAGGAGTACCAACTAACGATGTTTATAATTTAGCAATTGGAGGAGACTTACGTTATCAAGTTGATGCGTCAAAACAATTATCTATGCCTATTACTGTAGGTTATACCTTATTTAGAGGTAAAGAAATTGGTAATACGGGTGTTAAATATGTAAACAGGGCTTATATTCCATTAAAAGTGGGTGGAAAGTATTTTTTTGATACGACTGGCTCAGGAGCCTATGGTTTAGGTGAAATTGGTGTAGGTTTTGGAACTGAATCTGGTTCTGGAACTGCATTTATTTTTTCTCCGGCAATTGGCTACTCTTGGAGCAATGGATTGGATTTGGCTGCTAAATATGAGGGTTATGCTAACAATGGTACTGCTGGTTTTGCTGGTGTACGTTTAGCTTACGGTTTTAAACTGTAAGTTAAAAATAATTATAATCTAATTTTTTAAAAGTCTTCGAAAAAAACGAAGACTTTTTTTGTTTATCTTAAAATTAAAATGCTATTTTGAACAATTAACAAAAAAGTGATTTTTTTACTACATAATTAATCTTATTATTATGACTAACTATAAAAAATATGTGCTATTTGCATCTGTATTGATATTATTTGCATGCAACAATACAAGTTCTACATCCATTGAAACAAAAGATAGCACGACTACAAAAGCTGAAAAGCCAGTAAATCAAAGTATTAGTTTTAAGGATGAAAAACTAAATGATGTTTACATAAGTTATTTGGCATTAAAAGACGCCTTGGTAGCCACAAAATTTGATGAAGCTAAATCAGCTGCCGAGGCATTGTCCAAAAGCTTAATAAACACTAATGTAATGGGTTCGATTTTAGCAAGTACATATACCATTGCCAAAGCCAAAGATATTGCTACGCAACGAAAAGAATTTACAAATTTGAGTAATGATATGATTACGCTTTTTAAAAAATCAACTTTATCCTCGGGGACTATATTTGTACAGCATTGCCCAATGGCCAATGAAGGTGAGGGTGGCGATTGGTTAGCCTCAGAAAAAAAGATACAAAATCCATATTATGGAAGCGAAATGATGGAGTGTGGTGCTGTAATTGAAGATATTAAATCAAAATAATTTAAAAGTTACATCAAATTAACAGATAAGCTTATTATTAATCTTATTTTTATCACAGATTACTTTATAAAACTATATATATGTCAGCTATTGCAGAAATAAAAATTGATGGTAAGACTTACGAATTTCCTGTAATTATTGGAACTGAAGGAGAAAAAGCCATTGATATTTCAAAATTAAGAGATCTTACAGGTCACATTACTTTAGATTTAGGTTATAAAAACACAGGCTCTACTAAAAGTGCTATTACTTTTTTAGATGGAGAACTGGGTGTTTTAAAGTACCGCGGGTACCCGATTGAGCAACTGGCCGAAAAATCTTCTTTCTTAGAGGTGAGTTACCTCTTGATTTATGGCGTTTTGCCAACTCAATCAGAATTAGAAAATTTTCAGTCTCAAATTAGTCGCCATACCTTGATACACGAGGATATGAAAAAGTTTTTAGATGGTTATCCTTCTAAATCTCATCCCATGGCACAGGTAGCTTCTTTGGTTTGTTCTTTGTCTACTTTTTATCCAGAATCGCTTAACGCTAATTCTTCAAAAGAGGAAACAGATTTAACCATGATTAAATTGTTGGCCAAACTTCCAACAATTGTTTCTTTCATTTATAAAAAATCTTTGGGTCACCCACTTATTTATCCAAAAAATAAATTTGATTATGTCACCAATTTCTTGCATATGATTTTTGGTCAGCGTACCGAAGAGATAGAGATAGACCCAGTTGTAGTAGGTGCGATGAATACTTTACTTATTTTACATGCAGACCACGAGCAAAACTGCTCTGCATCAACTGTAAGAATGGTAGGTTCATCAGATTGTAATTTATATGCTTCAGTTTCTGCAGGTATTTCTGCATTATGGGGCCCATTACACGGTGGTGCTAACCAAGCAGTAATCGAAATGCTTGAATTGATTAAAGCAGATGGTGGCGATACCGAAAAATGGATAAACAAAGCAAAAGACAAAAACGATCCGTTCCGCATGATGGGATTTGGTCACCGTGTGTACAAAAACTTTGATCCAAGAGCTAAAATCATAAAAAAAGCTTGTGATGATATTTTAAATAAACTAGGCATCAATGATCCTGTATTAGAGATTGCTAAAAAATTAGAGGAAGCTGCATTGAACGATCCATATTTCATTGACAGAAAGCTTTATCCAAACGTAGATTTTTATTCAGGTATCATTTACAGAGCTTTGGGTTTCCCAACTGATATGTTTACTGTATTGTTTGCTTTAGGCCGCCTACCGGGATGGATTGCACAATGGAAAGAAATGCATGAAAACAAAGAACCAATTGGTCGCCCACGTCAAGTATATGTAGGTAACGTAGATATGGATTTTGTTGAAATGGCCAAACGATAATAACACTTAATCATAAAAAAGCCGATACAAAAATTTGTATCGGCTTTTTTATATCTTATGAATTTAAAGCTGCTAATGAATAGCTTTAACATTTTCCATTTCTTTTTTGCTGTGTTTGTATGTAAAAATAAATGGAAAGACTAAAGCCAATATTAAGGCATATGAAGCAAATGCAATCCAAATACCCTGCCAATCTTTTATC
Organism: Sphingobacteriaceae bacterium; assembly: GCA_947460275.1. Classification (GTDB taxonomy): domain Bacteria; phylum Bacteroidota; class Bacteroidia; order Sphingobacteriales; family Sphingobacteriaceae; genus Pedobacter. The sequence goes on from CANHHZ010000010.1 coordinate 3,841, forward strand.
TCTACAGCTGTATTTAAAATATGCCCGTTGGTAATGATCTTTCCTTGTAATAAATCTTTAATAGCTGGATTAGAAATTGACGTTTTTAAATCAGTAGTAAGTTTATTGATGTCAAAATATCTAGTTGTAAAATATTTATCGATTACAAAACCACTAATTGTACTTCCTAAAACTGCACCCACTCCATTTACCATCATCATAAATAAACCTTGGGCACTGGCTCTCATTTTCGAATCAGTTACATTTTCTATAAATAATGAACCCGAGATGTTGAAAAAATCAAAAGCCATTCCATACACAATGCACGAAAATATAATTAAAGTCAGACCTCCTTCGGGATTACCGAAACCAAATAAACCAAAACGTAATACCCAAGCAATCATGCTAAATAACATCACTTGTTTAATACCAAATCTTTTCAAGAAAAAAGGTATGGTCAAAATAAATAATGTTTCAGAAATTTGGGAAATAGATAAGATAATGGTTGAATATTTGACAACAAAAGAATCTTTGTAAGAGTCTATCAGCTTAAAATCATTTAAAAAGGTATCCCCATAGGCATTCGTTAACTGCAATGCAGCTCCCAAAAACATCGAAAACACAAAGAATATAGCGATTTGTGGGTTTTTAAATAGTGAAAATGCATTTAAACCTAAGGCTTCTACAAAAGATTTTTTATCGGTTTTGCTTGCTAAAGGTGGGCAGCTGGGCAAGGTAAAGGCGTAAATACCTAAACCAATAGCTGCTAATGCTGCAATATAAAATTGATACGCATTGTCTTTGTTGCCAGTTAGGTTGGTAATCCACATGGCAGCAATGAAACCAATTGTGCCCCAAACTCGTATTGGTGGGAAATCTTTAATAACATCATTACCCTTATTTTTTAGAATAGTATAAGCAATGGTATTAGACAAAGCAATGGTTGGCATGTAAAAAATCATGCATAGTAAAATGGCCCAAAAGAAAGTAGAAGGATTGTCAACTTGAGGGATGATTAAAAGGACAATTGCCCCTAGAATATGTAAAATACCATATAATTTCTCTGCGTTGATCCATCTATCGGCTATAATACCCGTTAGTGCAGGCATAAACAAAGAAGAAATACCCATGGTAGAAAATATGACACCAAATTCGGCACCAGACCAATGTTTGTTTTGAAACCAATATACTCCAATAGTGATTAACCATGATCCCCAAATAAAGAATTGTAGAAAATTCATCAACACCAAACGTAGCTTAATATTCATTAGATAATATCGTTTAAATTAATTTAGGGCGTAAGTTATTATTATTTTAGTATAGTATAAGAACTTTTTAAGAAAAATAATCGTTTTTATCATTCAAGAGTGCGAGTTTACCTAAGAAGGGTTTCTTTTATTGATTTCGTCTCTAATACGAGCTGCTTGTTCGTAAGCTTCTTCAGCCAACGCCTTATCTAATTTTTGTTGTAGTTCCTCTACACTTAAAGATTGATAACCTGGGTTAGGTATTGAGGTTGGTAAATCTTCGGTGCTTTGTTCTTTAGTTATAGCATTGATGTTTTCAAGAAATAAAAAGTCATCTCCTTCAATGACTATTCCTGCCGAAGATAAAATGAATTCGTAGGTAAAAATTTGTGCATTAAATCTTACACCCAAGGCAATGGCATCAGAAGTACGGGCATCAATTTCATGAGTGTTTTTTCCGTCTGAACAAATTAATTTGGCGAAAAATACACCGTCAACTAAATTATAAATGATAATTTCCGTGATTTCGATATGGAAAGCCTTAGCAAATGATTTGAATAGATCGTGAGTAAGTGGTCGGGTAGGAGCCATTTTTTCTATTTCTATAGCAATAGCTTGTGCTTCAGAAGCGCCAATAATAATGGGCAGTCTTCTTCGTCCGTTTACTTCGCCTAAAACAAGTGCATAAGCACCCGATTGAGTTTGACTGTAAGATAAGCCAACAATATCAAGTTTTACTTTCTTCATAACGTGTTAAGTTTCATAGGTTATATAAAAACCTATTAAACTTGTTTTTGTTTATCCTTTGTGAGCTTTAAGCGCTGTAATAATTTTTGGAACAACTTCAAAAGCATCGCCAACAATACCATAATCGGCCACTTTAAAGAAAGGTGCTTCTGGATCTTTGTTAATTACTACAATAACTTTTGACGAACTTACACCGGCCAAGTGTTGTATCGCACCAGAAATGCCAATAGCTATGTATAAATTAGGGCTAATGGCAATACCAGTTTGGCCAACGTGTTCTGAGTGTGGTCTCCAATCTGCGTCAGAAACTGGTTTTGAACAAGCCGTTGCTGCACCTAAAAGATCAGCAAGTTCTTCAATCATTCCCCAATTTTCTGGTCCTTTCAATCCGCGACCAGCAGAAACTACCAATTCTGCATCAGGTAGAGAAATTTTATCGGTAGCCCTTACAATCTCTTTTACTATGGCTGTTAAATCTGTTGGTTTAATATCTGGACTAAAGTTTTCTATGCTTATTTCCGTTGGGTTTTCTTTAATGCCAAAAGCATTAGGATTTAGAGACAATACTTTATTTTCAGAACTTAAGGTGGTAATCGCAAATGCTTTTCCAGAAAAAGCAGTTTTCTTTACAGAAAAGCCACCTTCAAAATTTGGAATTTCTACAGCGCCATCAATCAAACCTGCTTTAAGCTTTACAGCTATTCTTGGGGCTAATCCTTTTCCCGAGAATGAATTTGACAATACTACAATGTTTGCGCCTTCTTTTTGTGAAGCTTCGGCAATTACTGCAGCATAGGCTTGATTTACAAAATTCTTCAATTGGTCGGCAGCTACATTTAAAACTTTGCTTGCTCCGTATTTACCTAATTCTTTCAATTCGCTTTCGGCTACATTGCCAATAGAAATTGCTGTTAAATTTGTATGCTGACTGTTGGCTATCGCTTTTGCATAAGAAACGGCTTCAAATACAGATTTTTTAAATTTGCCGTCTACTTGTTCTACGTATACTAATACTGACATATATACCTCCAATCCCAATGAAGGGATGTTTTTAGTTCTTATTTATTAATTAAATAGATTTGATTTTGTTAGATTACTTTTGCTTCCGTGTGCAATAAGTTAATTAATTGTTCTGCCGTTGCTGAATCAATCAATTTAACAGATCCACGAGGAGCTGGCGTTTCAAATTTGGTAATTTCTCCTAACATTTCAATTGGCTTAGCCTCTATAACCTGAAGTGGCTTAGTGCGTGCAGACATGATACCACGCATATTTGGTATTTTGGCTTCTGCAGTACCTTCTGCGCAACTTGCTACAAATTTACCAGTTACCGAAACTACTTCTTTTCCACCTTCAATTTCTCTTTCAAGCTTAGCTGTTGTTCCATCAAAATCTAATTTTTTGATAATTGAAATGGATGGGATAGCTAAAAATTCGCCAATCATTGCCGCTACTTGGGAGCCATTGTAGTCTATCGATTCGCGACCGCATAAAATCATATCAAAATCGTTTGCTTTTGCATATTCTGCAATTTGAAAAGCAGTAAAATAAGCGTCTCTTGGGCTAGCATCAATTCTAACGGCATCATCTGCGCCAATAGCTAATGCTTTTCTAATGGTGGGTTCGGTACTGCTCTCGCCAACATTAATCACCGTTACTGTTCCTTTTCCGCCCTCACAAAGTTCTATTGCTCTTGACAACGCAATTTCATCATAAGGATTTACGATAAATTGAACTCCTGCGGTATTGAATTGTGTATTGTCGTTGGTAAAAGTTATTTTTGTAGTTGTGTCGGGCACATTACTGATACAGACTAATATTTTCATACGTTTACATTTGTTTTTAATTAACAAAATCTAATTAAGCTATCAATAGATTTCTTTAATTGTCCTTGTGCAAATTTAAACTAAAAAAGCAATGAATTAAAATGCAAAATACACGATTGAGCAAGTTATTACAGTTTTTAGAGGCAGAACCTAATGATTCGTTTATTTTATACGCATTAGCTACAGAATATAATGCAATAAATGACACAAAAAATGCATTTCATTATTACCTCAAATTGATAGATGAGCATCCAAGCTATGTAGGTACCTATTATCATTTGGGTAAATTGTATGAAAAAGAAAATTTAAAGCAAGAAGCTGTTTCTATTTATCAGCAAGGAATGTTGATGGCCAAAACAAAAAGAGATATGCATGCTTTTTCTGAACTACAAGGTGCATATCATGTTGCTGCAGGATTAGATTACGAAGACGATTAACCCTAATCAAACAAGTAGGAGTATGGCTAGAAAGCAACTTTTATTTATTAAATACGTAATTATTTACACTTTTGTTGCTTTTGGTGGCCCACAAGCACATGTTTCTTTGTTGCTTCGTTATTTTGTTAAAAAAGCCAGTTTTATTTCTGAAGAAGAATTGTTAGAGCTAAATGCTTTATCTCAAGTTTTACCTGGTCCAGCTTCTACACAAACTTTAGTTGGTATAGCATACAAAGTAGGCGGATTAAAATTAGCTATTGTTACTTTTTTTATATGGGTCTTACCTTCTGCTGCCATCATGACTTTTGCGGCAATAAGTTATGCATTATTAGATCAAAAGCAAAAATTTGTATCCGTTTTAGCATACATGCATCCTATTGCATTGGGCGTTGTTGCCTATGGGGGCTATAGTCTTTCTAAAAAAGTTTTAGTTGATAATATTGCCATTTTTTTAGCACTTGGTGCAGTTTTAGCTACATTGGTGCTGAAAAATGCTTATGTTTTTCCTATTGCTATTTTAGTTGGAGGAATGGTTTCTTCGGCAATTTCAACACCAAAAGAAGAAACAGACATTAGAGTACGCTTGTTTGCCAACATCAATCGTCGAAAACTAAGTTACTTTATTGGTGTTTTACTTTTTATGGCGATGCTTGGCGCAATTATAAATAGAACTTCTCCTTTTAGTTTGCCAATTAGATTGTTCGAAAATTTTTATCGGAACGGGATATTTGTTTTTGGTGGTGGACAAGTGCTTGTACCATTAATGTTTACAGAGTTTGTTCAAATGAAACATTATTTATTACAATCAGATTTTATATCTGGTTTTGCGTTGCAGCAAATTTTGCCTGGACCAACTTTTTCGTTTACCAGTTATTTAGGTGCATTAAGCATGAAACAGGGTGGTTATGGAATTACTGGTCAGGTATTTGGTGGCTTTTTAGGTGTTTTAGGCATTAACCTGCCTGGTTTAATTTTAATTCTTTTTATTGTTCCCTTTTGGAACGATTTAAAGAAAATTACCCGTATAAAACAATCTTTAGCAGGTATTAATGCCGTAAGCGTAGGCTTTATTTTTGCTGCCTTTATCTTGTTAGCGCAACCAATAGGCATGAATATCCTGCCTATTGCGTTAATTGTTTCTACATTTTTGATTCTTAATTTCACCAAAATAAGCCCGCCAGTTATTGTTTTGGCAGGAATTATTCTAGGCTACTTTTTATAATTAAAAAGGAGATTCATCATCAGACATATCATTCATACTTGATGGCTTAATGATTACATTTCCTGATGGTCTATCAAAATTTGAAGACGGCAGCATGGCTTTGCTATCCGAAGAAAAACTATTTTGAGGCATAAAGTTATCTTCTAAATCGGCAAATTTCACATATTTACCAATAAATCGTAGAGGAACAATACCTGTTTCTCCATTACGGTGTTTAGCTATAATTACTTCACCAACACCAACTTGCGATCTTCCACTTTCATCTTCAGTAATACCATAATATTCGGGTCTATACAAAAACAAGACCATGTCTGCATCTTGCTCTATAGATCCAGATTCACGTAAATCTGACAACAAGGGTCTTTTTCCGTTTGGACCAGGCCTGCCTTCTACAGCTCTACTTAATTGAGAGAGTGCTAAAACAGGAATTTCAAGCTCTTTAGCTACAGATTTTAAAGCCCTAGATATGCTACCGATTTCTTGTTCTCTATTACCGCCACCACTTTGACCTTCGCCTTTGCCATGCATCAATTGTAAGTAATCTACTACAACCATTTGTATATCGTATTGCGATTTTAATCTTCTGCATTTTGCCCTGAACTCAAAAATGTTTAAGGCTGGAGTATCGTCTATAAGAAGAGGAGCTTCGGTTAAAGTTCCAATTTTACTGTGCAGTTGTTGCCATTCCCATTCGGCTAAATTCCCTTTTCTAATCTTTTCTTGGTCAATTTCGGTTTCGCCAGAGATCAAACGATTAACCAATTGCACTGATGACATCTCTAAGGAGAAAACCACCACAGGTTTTTTAAAATCGACAGCTGCATTGCGTGCACAAGTAAGTACAAAAGCAGTTTTTCCCATCGCTGGTCGTGCCGCAATAATTACCAAATCTGATTTTTGCCAACCTCCAGTAATTCTATCCAAGTCAGTAAAACCAGAAGGAACGCCGGTCAAACCATCAGTTTTTGTTCTTAGTTCTTCTAATGTAGCTAAAGATTGCTTGATAATCTCGTCCATTTTTTGCGTATCCCTACGTAAGTTGTTTTGGGCAATATCAAATAGGTTCTTTTCGGCATGATCTAATAAGTCGAAAATATCTGTAGTATCCTCGTAAGCGTTCGTAATAATTTCTGTCGAAATTCTAATCAATTCACGTTGAATATATTTTTGTGAAATGATACGAGCATGATATTCAATATTTGCAGCAGAGGCTACACGATTGGTTAAATTTGTAATATAGTAAGCACCACCAACAATTTCAAGTGTACCTTGTTGACGCATTTCGGCGGTTACCGTCAATATGTCGACAGGTTTTGATTTTTGAAACAGTTGTTGTATCGCTTCAAATATTTTTTTGTGAGACTCTTGGTAAAAGATTTCAGGTTTTAAAATATCGATAACGGTAGAAAGTGCATCTTTTTCTAACATCAAAGCACCCAAAACAGCTTCCTCCAAATCAATAGCTTGTGGGGGTATTTTGCCCATTGCATTGATGTTGGTAGCCAATCTGCTTTTTCTGGCTGAGGTAGATAGTTTTGCTTGTCCTTGCGGTTCGTTATCGGTAATCATAGTTACAAAATTATACAAAAGAAAGCTTCGATTTTTAAATCTTTTTAAACAAACTGTAAATTAGGATAATGTATTTTTTGTGGCCAAAAACGTCTTTATCTAAATTTTTAAACATTTTAATGTTAATAAGCATGGAAAGCATTCGTCTAAAATAGTAATTTAAATTACTTTTGTAACTGATAGATTAATATGGATAATTTTAGAAGACCACAACGCGTAAAAGAAAATAATGAATTTGTTTTTGGAATTAGAGCCGTAATTGAAGCTATAAAAGCTGGTCGAGACATAGAAACCATTTATCTACAACGTGGGTTAACAGGGGGGTTGTTTTTAGAACTTAAATCCTTATTAATTGGATCTCTAATTCCATTGAGCTCTGTTCCAGTCGAAAAACTGAACAGGATGACCACAAAAAATCATCAAGGTGTAATTGCCGTAATTTCACCTATAACCTATCAAAATATTGAGGACATTGTACCCTTAATTTTCGAAAAAGGAGAAACACCCTTAATATTGGTATTAGACAGCATAACAGATGTTCGTAATATGGGCGCTATTGCACGTACAGCTGCTTGTGTTGGGGTACATGCCATTGTGGTGCCCTTAAAAAATGCAGCGCAAATTAATGCTGATGCCATTAAAACCTCTGCTGGAGCTTTGTTTAATATACCAATTTGCAGACATGCTAGCTTGCATAAAACCTGTTTGTTTTTACAAGACAGTGGATTACAAATTGTGGCTTGCACCGAAAAAACAAACGATTTAATTTATGAACCAGATTATACTTTGCCAACTGCAATAGTAATGGGTTCGGAAGATGAAGGAATTTCTAACGATTTATTGAGGGTAGCAAATTATTTGGCTAAAATTCCAATGTCAGGCAAAATAGAATCACTTAATGTATCTGTAGCTGCAGGGGTAATTTTGTATGAAGCAATTAGGCAAAGACAATAAAAAACAAATTAAGGTGAACTTATTATTTTTCACTAAATAAATTTACTGCCAAATTTTACTTTTACTTCGGCTACAATATTTTTAACATTTTGCTCTTCGTCTCTAGGGCAAATTAAAAGTGTATTGTTAGATTCTACAACAATGTAATTGTGTAGGTTTTGCAAAATAACGAGTTTATTCTCAGGCACATTTACCATACAATTTGAGGAGTCGAACATCATTACTTGTTTGGATGGTATCACTGCATTTCCTACATAATCTTTTTCGGCCATTTCATAAATTGATGCCCAAGTTCCTAAATCAGACCACCCAAATTCTGATGGTAAAACATATACATTATCAGCTTTTTCCATAATTCCAAAATCGATAGAAAGGTTGGTGCATTGAAGATAAGCGTTTCCAATAAATTCTTTTTCGCTGCTAGTGTTGTAAAAAGTTTTACCTTGATTGAATATTTCAAACATATCTGGTAGGTACTTTTCAAAAGCTTTGTTTATTGCTTTAGCCGACCAAATAAAAATACCAGCATTCCATAAAAAATCGCCGCTTTGTATAAATGATTGTGCTAATTCTAAATTTGGCTTTTCGGTAAAAATTTTCACCTTATAAATACTTTGATCTGAACTTAAAAGCTCCTCATTATACTGGATGTAGCCATAACCTGTGTCTGGACGATTTGGTTTAATACCTAAGGTAATTAAACAATCGATATTTTGGGCTGCTTGTATGGATTGTTCTATAGCCCTTACAAATTCTGATTGGTTGGCAATGGTATGATCTGATGGAGCAACTACAATAACGGCATCCTCATTGATCTCTGTAATTTTCATAGCACCATAAGCAATACAAGGTGCAGTATTTCGCATCATAGGCTCTGCCAAAATTTGATTGGTATTCAAATTTGGAAGTTGTGCTTTTATTAAATCAACATAAATTTCGTTGGTTACAATAAAAATATTCTCTGGCGGACATATATTCAAAAATCTATCGTAAGTGCTTTGAATTAGAGTTTTTCCAACACCAAAAAAATCAATAAATTGTTTAGGGTGTTCTGTTCTACTAACCGGCCAAAAACGACTACCAACGCCGCCAGCCATAATCAATGCGTAGTTATTTTTATTCATGTAAACCAATATAATATATATTAAATGATACCTTCTTGTAAGAGATCGTGCATATGTATAATTCCGTAATATTTTTCATCTTTTGTTACCAAAAGTTGAGTAATATTATTTTCCTTTATCATCTCTAGTGCAAGCAAAGCTAATTCATTTTTATCTATTTTTTTAGGATTTCTATGCATTAAATCAGCAGCAGTAATATGCCCAATGTTGCTGTTTTTTTCTAACATTCTTCTAATGTCACCATCAGTTATTATGCCTAAAATTTTATCATTTTCAATAACCACTACTGCCCCTAATCGATTTTTACTAATTTCTATTATCACATCCTTTACAGAAGCATTTGGAGAAATACTAGGCTTTTCGTTTTTAGCTGCTAAATTTCCAATCTTTAAATAGAGTTTTTTACCTAAAGAACCTCCTGGGTGGTATTTAGCAAAATCTTGAGTATCAAAATTTCTAGCTTTTAATAAACAAATCGCAAGGGCATCGCCCATGGCAAGTTGTGCTGTTGTGCTTGTTGTTGGGGCCAAGTTGTGTGGGCAGGCTTCTTTTTCTACAGTAGTATTTAAAATTAAATCGGCTTGCTTACTCAATTCAGAATTGATATTACCAACCATGCCTATCAATAAATTACCCGACTGTTTAAGTAAGGGTGCTAAGAGTTTTATTTCTGGGGTATTACCACTTTTAGAGATACACATCACAATATCGTTCGCTTGTATCATCCCCAAATCACCATGTACAGCATCGGCTGCATGCATAAATATTGCCGGTGTACCAGTAGAATTTAAGGTGGCGACGATTTTCTGCGCAATGATGGCACTTTTCCCAATTCCGGTGATAACTATACGTCCTTTACATATTAAAACGGCTTCTACTACGGCCACAAAATCGTTATTTATGGATGGTAAAAGGTTTAATATGGCTTCAGATTCTAGCTTCAGCGTAGAAATTGCGTTTTCTATAATAGAGTTTTTACTTTTCAAAGAGAATTTATTAGTACATTAATACATTATTTTCGACAAAATTATGTTATTTTTAAACAAAAATAGCACAGAATCTTTTATACAAAAAATGGACATTAAAAAGTCGTTGTTTGATAACCTACAAACTTTCTTTGGTTTTGATAACTTCAAGGGTGAGCAAGAGCCAATTATAACCAATATTTTATCTGGTAATAACACGTTTGTTATTATGCCTACTGGTGGTGGGAAGTCTATATGTTATCAGTTACCAGCGCTGATGAGTGAGGGAACGGCTATAGTTATTTCTCCGTTAATAGCCTTAATGAAAAACCAAGTAGACCAGTTGAGGGCATTTGGCGGAAATGACAGCATTGCACATTTCTTAAATTCATCCTTAAATAAATCAGAAATAACCCAAGTAAAGAACGATTTGCTTAGCGGACACACAAAACTTCTATATGTCGCTCCAGAATCTCTGGCTAAACAAGAAAACACAGAATTCTTAAAATTATTAAAGATCTCTTTTGTAGCTGTAGATGAAGCACATTGTATTTCGGAATGGGGACATGATTTTAGACCTGAATACCGAAAAATTAGACAAGTAATAAGCGGTTTGGGAGATCAAATTCCTATCATAGCATTAACCGCAACCGCTACCCCAAAAGTACAACAAGATATTATCAAAAACTTGCAAATGACGGATGCTACTTTGTACAAATCGTCATTTAATAGACCTAATTTATTTTATGAAATACGTCCGAAGCGAGATGTAATCAAAGAAATTATACGCTATATCAAGCAAAACACCGGTAAATCGGGTATTATATATTGTTTAAGTCGTAAAAAAGTTGAAGAAGTTGCTGAGAGTTTAAACCTAAACGGGATAAAAGCTCTTCCTTATCATGCTGGTTTAGAACCAAAAGTAAGGGCTGATACACAAGATAAATTCTTGATGGAGGATGCTGAAGTGATTGTGGCCACTATTGCTTTTGGAATGGGAATAGATAAGCCGGATGTTAGATTTGTAATACACCATGATATACCCAAAAGTATGGAAGGATATTACCAAGAAACAGGAAGAGCCGGACGTGATGGGGGTGAAGGACATTGTTTGGCCTTTTATGCCCAAAAAGATGTAGAAAAGCTAGCTAAATTTATGAAAGATAAACCAGTTTCAGAACGTGAAATTGGAACTCAAATATTAAAAGAGGTTATAGATTATGCTGAATCTGGTGTTTGTAGAAGAAAACAAATTTTGCATTATTTTGGTGAAAATTTCAATGAGACCGGTTGTAACTGCATGTGCGATAACTGTAAAAAGCCAAAACAACAGTTTGATGCCGAGGCACATTTGCTAAGTTTTTTAAGATTAGTAAAAACTACAGAAGAAAAATTTGACGATGCCCATTTGCTAAATATCTTTATGGGTAACGAAACCGCACAAACTATAGCTTACCAACAAGATAAACTTCCCGAATTTGGGTTAGGCAAAGCCGATGGAGAAATTTTATGGAAATCTTTGATTAGGCAAGCGGTACTAAATAATTTTGTAGCTAAGGATATAGACAATTATGGTCTTTTATACCTAACTAAAGCAGGTCATGATTTTATCGATAATCCATACAGCCTAAAATTTATTTTGAACGAACTTATCGAGAATGCTTCGGATGACGATGATGAGGATGTAAAACAAGGAACAGCAGCATTAGATACCCAATTACTAGGTTTGTTAAAAGATTTGCGAAAGAAAATTGCAAAGCAGAAAAATGTTCCCCCTTTTGTTGTTTTCCAAGATCCATCTTTAGAGGAAATGTGTACACATTATCCAATTGCCATGGATGAACTGAAACAAATTTCTGGTGTTGGACACGGAAAGGCACTTAAATTTGGTTCTTCATTTATAGAACTGATAAAAAAATACGTGGAGGATAATGATATTGAACGTCCAATTGACTTGGTCATTAAAACGCAAGCCAACAAGTCTGCATTAAAAGTGTCAATTATTCAAAATATAGACAGACAAATCGGATTGGAAGATATTGCCCGTTCAAAAGGAATAACCTACACCGATATTTTAAAAGAAGTAGAAGCAATCGTTAATTCTGGAACTAAATTGAATTTAAGCTATTTTATTGATGAAATGATTGATGAAGACAGGCAAGATGAAGTATTTGATTTTTTTCAAACTGCAGACAATGACTCCATAGATGAAGCATTGGCACAATTAGGCGAAAGCGATTATAGCTACGAAGAAATACAACTTATGCGCATTAAATTTATGTCTGAATTAGGAAATTAAATATGCTACAATTAGAAAAACTAAAATACCAAGAGACCAATAACTTTTTTTTGATGGCTGGCCCATGTGCGATAGAAAGCGAGGATATAGCACTTCGAATTGCTGAGAAAATTATTTACATCACTGATAAATATAAAATCCCCTATATTTTTAAAGGCTCATACCGTAAAGCCAACAGAAGCAAGGGAAGTTCTTTTACAGGTATTGGCGATGAAAAGGCTTTAAAAATTCTCGAAAAAATTGGCAAAACCTTTAATGTTTCTACTGTAACCGACATACACGAAAGTACTGAAGCAGCTATGGCTGCAGCTTATGTAGATGTTTTACAAATACCCGCTTTTTTATGCCGCCAAACAGATTTACTCATTGCAGCAGCAAAAACTGGTAAGGTAGTGAACGTAAAAAAAGGACAATTCCTTTCCGCTGGAGCAATGAAATTTGCAGTAGAAAAAATTATTGAAGCAGGTAATCCAAATATTATGCTTACCGACAGAGGGAACACTTTTGGTTATCAAGATTTAATTGTTGATTACCGCGGCATACCCGAAATGAAAAGTTTTAACGTGCCAGTTGTGATGGATTGTACACACTCTTTACAACAGCCAAATCAAACAAGCGGCGTTACAGGAGGTAAGCCAGCTTTAATTGAAACCATTGCCAAAGCCGCCATTGCAGTGGGTGCTGATGGTTTATTTATAGAAACACATCCAGATCCAGCAAATGCAAAATCAGATGGTGCGAATATGTTGCCCCTAGATTTATTAGAAGAATTATTGGTAAAATTAATTCGAGTAAGACAAGCAATTATTTAATTTGGAAAATACCAATGTATTTCTTACCGCCGAATGGCGAAAATTAGCCTTCGTTAATTATGAAGTTGATGAGGAAGTACTTCTAAAATATTTACCTCCACATACTAAATTAGACGATTTTAATGGTAAATACCATGTTAGTTTAGTTGGATTTATGTTTTTAAAAACAAAATTAAAAGGTTACAAGGTACCTTTTCACAGTAGTTTTGAAGAAGTTAACTTACGTTTTTACGTTAAGTATAAATCAAATGGCATTTGGAAAAGAGGGGCAGTATTTATCAAAGAAATTGTCCCAAAACCTGCTATTAGCTTAGTGGCCAACACACTTTATAAGGAAAAATATCAAACCTTGCCGATGAGTCATTTATGGCTTGAAGAAGAAAATATGTTATCCGTATCTTACAGTTGGAAAGCAAAAAAATGGCATAAAATTACCCTAAATGCATCAACTGTAAAACAAAAAATAAAGCCGGGAAGCGAAACAGAATTTATAACAGAACATTACTGGGGTTATACAAAAATTAAGGAGAGCATTAGCTCAGAATATCAGGTAGGGCATCCAAAATGGGATATTTATCCAATAACAGGATATTCGGTTGATGTTGATTTTGAAATAAATTATGGACAGGATTTTAGTTTTTTAAACCAGGCTAAACCTAGTTCTGTAATCTTAGCCGAAGGTTCTGAAATCGTTGTATTTGAGGGTAAAAAACTAAAATTTTAATTAAAGTCGATTGTAATCAGCTTTCCAATTTATTATTGCTTGTTTAATTTCTTTGGTGTTCAAATTTTTAGCTATCGTTTCTTCTACTAATTTTAATAGCTCTTCATCAGCTGCAAATCGTAATGCAACAATTTGTGCCAAGCGTAATTGTTGTGGCAATAACTTGCCCGTTAAACTAAAATAACGTAAATTTTCTTCTGCTCTAATCGCTCTATCTTGTGCTTTTAATGCAAACTGACGTAAATACCAAAAGATAAAAATTGCTGCTAAAAAAAGAATTACGATTAAAGAAGCACTATAAAGATTGTTATTCGTTAAGGAATTAGATAAATTTACGAAAGCACCAATTGTTCCAAGTAAAATTAATAAACTTAGTACCAAATGATAACCAGGTACATATTTACTGTGATTTTTCAAATTCTGTTCCATATTAAAGAGTTTTAATTGTAAATTCTGTTCTTCTGTTTTGTTGTTTACCTTGTTCGGTTTCGTTTGTAGCCTTAGGTTCAGTTGTTCCGTAACCTTTGTAAGTTAGTCTTTTTTGTGCAATTCCGTTCGCTATCAAATATATATAAACTGCTTTTGCTCGGTTTTCTGATAGTTTTTGATTTAATTTTGCATCACCAACATTGTCGGTATGCCCCGCAATTTCAATTGTTAAACTTTCGTTTTCATTGAGTAAATCGATCAATAAGTTTAACTCTATTGTGGATGAATTTGATAATTGATATGAATTGGTTTCGAAAAATATGTTTTGAAGATTAACACTTTTACCGACCTCTAATCTATCTAACAAAATTTCTATTTCATAAGTTTTGTTAAAACTACTTTCTTTAGGTTCAAAATTTAATGAATTAAAAACATAACCATCTGCATGTGCGTGAAATAAATATTGACTACCAATAGGCATTACAGCCAAAAAATCTCCAGTTTCGGCTGATGTATAATCGTTAAAAACTGGGTTGTTTTTTTTCAAATCGACTACCAAAACATTAGCTGAAAGTACTTTTTTAGTTGATTTATCTCTAACAATCCCCTTCACATAGCTAATTGGTAAGGGCTTGATTTGTGCCGGAATTTTAAATCTATAAATGTCAAAATTGCCAAACCCCGCATTTTTAATATCTGATGAAAAATATCCCTCAGTGCCGTCAGAAGTAACAATAAATCCGGTTTCATCGTTAAAAGTATTGATAGGGAAACCTAAATTTAGAGGCTCGCAAAATTGGCCACTATCATTGAGCTTGCTTATAAAAATATCTTTGTTGCCCAAGCCTGGCCAACCATCCGACGAAAAATAGAGTGTTTTTCCGTCTGCGTGCATAAATGGCGTGCTCTCATCGTAAGGTGTGTTTATTTGCTTACCTAAGTTTATAGGTTCGGCCCAGCTTCCTTCATCGGTTAAGGTGCTTTTCCAAATGTCGTATCCACCAATTCCGCCTGGGCGGTTACTTACAAAGTATAATGTATTGCCATCTGGACTAATGGCTGGTTGTGCTTCCCAAAAATCAGAATTGATGACACTTCCTAAATTTTTAGCTTTACCCCATTCGTTTCCTTCTTTTCTAGAAACATAAATATCGCATCGGCCTATGCCATCAGGGCGATTACAACCAGTAAAGAACAAATATTTCCCATCTGGAGAAATAGATTGCGCACCCTCGTTGTAATTTGGGGTGTTAATTTGGTTGCTTAGCGGAATGGCTTTTTGCCACTCGTTTTCCTTTTTAGAGGAAGTATAAAAATCTTCATTTCCATTTACTACCCTCGAGAAAATGATGGTTTCATTGTCAGCTGTTAAAGATGGGAAGTAATCTCGGTATTCACTGTTGATGTAAAACCCCATGTTTATAGGTTCATACTTTACAGGATTTTGTATCGCTTGGGTAGCAAAATCGCAATCTAAAATATACTTATTGGTTTTGCTTATGAATTCTTTGTTTTCACCCGTAAATTTATCCTTAAAAATTAAAAAGTTGTTTTTGGCCGCTAAATAATCTCCGCTAAGCAATTCACATTCCGCCAAAACATAATAAATTCTAGCTTCTGTTAATGCCGAAGAAATGGCTTTTTGATATTTTTCTTTAGCGATTGAATAATTTTTTAATCTCTTGTAAATATCTCCTAATTGTATATAAGCTTGTTGAAATTTTGGATCGGCTTTTACAGCCAATTCTAGTTGTTGTATAGCTTCATCAAAAATATTTTGTCTAATGTATTGCTGGGCATCCTCAAAGCTCTCTTGCGCTTTTTTATTGGTAGAGTTTTGTGCTTTTGCACAAAGACTAATGCAGCATATAAAATATAGTAGATACTTTTTCATTTAGCCTTTTTATATAACTTTAGTCTACTTAAAAAATACTAAGGGATATTTAAGAATTTGTGGGTTTGCAAAGAAATTTCCCATTTCGGGTTATTCATGACATATTCAACA
>CANHHZ010000011.1 GCA_947460275.1 Sphingobacteriaceae bacterium
CCTATGCCTTTCATTTGGGCAATTCCTCTTCTTATTGGCTCCATTAAATCACATCTAAATACAATGGTATCGCCTGGTAAAACTTGAGCTCTAAATCTAACGTTGTCTATTTTTAAGAAATAGGTGAGGTAATTTTGTGGGTCTGGAACTGTGCTTAACACTAAAATTCCGCCAACTTGAGCCATTGATTCTATCTGGATAACCCCCGGCAAGACAGGTGAGCCCGGAAAATGACCTCTAAAGAAGTCCTCGTTCATGGTTACGTTTTTTACGCCTACCACGTGTGTTTTTGATAACTCTAATACTTTATCTACAAACAAAAAAGGCTGCCTATGAGGTAAAATATCCATAATTTGTACCACATCGTAAAGAGGCTTGGCATTAGGATCGTATACTTTATGTAATTTTTTGCTTTTTTCTTTTTTTATAGCCGCTTTAATTTTTTTGGCAAAGGCAATATTTGCAGCATGACCTGGCCTTGCTGCCATGATATGGCCTTTCAAGTGAACACCCACTAAAGCTAAATCGCCAATCATATCTAGCAATTTATGTCGAGCTGGCTCGTTTTGATAACGGAGCTCCATGTTGTTTAGTATACCTTGTGGCGCAACTTCTATAGCTTCTCTGTTAAAAATTTTGGCCAAATGTTCTAATTCTGACTTGGTTACTTCTTTATCTACAATTACAATGGCATTGTTTAAATCGCCGCCCTTAATAAGGTTGTTTTGTAACTGATATTCGAGTTCGTGTAAAAAACAAAATGTGCGGCAAGAAGCGATTTCTTTTTTAAATTCGCTAATACTTGTAATGCCTGCATGCTGACTGCCCAAAACTGGCGAATTGTAATCAATCATGCAAGTAAAACGATAATCGTCTAAAGGCATGGCTACAATTTCTACTTTTCTATCGGGTTCAGTATAGGTAATATTATTTGGGATGGTAAAATATTCCCTGTCAGTATCTTGCGCAACCACGCCAATTTTTTCTAAAGCTTCCACAAATTGAATAGCACTACCATCCATAATAGGCACTTCTGGCCCATCGAGTTGTAAAAGAACGTTATCTAAATCCATGCCCACAAGCGAAGCCATCACATGCTCTACAGTGCTTACACTAGCTCCGTTTTGAGTAATTGTTGTTCCTCTGGCGGTATCTGTTACGTTGTCGCAATCAGCATCAATAATGGGTTGGCCAGGCAAATCTGTGCGCTGAAATTTGAAACCGTGATTATCTGGCGCTGGGCAAAATGTTAAGGTTACGTTTACACCAGTGTGTAAACCAACCCCTTTAACAGAAAATGCGTTTTTTATTGTTTTTTGCTTAACGTTCATTGTTTGTGGTACTAAGTTTTTCTAATAGAGATGTAAGTTCTTCTACTTTGGCTTCTAAAGTTCGTATTCTTTTGTCTACTTCTGGTAGTTTTTTAAAAATAACGGTAGAGCGCATCCATTCTTTCAATGGTTGTGCTGGAGTTCCATGCCATTGTTTATTTTCTTCTGTATCGAAATTAATGCCTGCTTGAGCGCCAATTTGTGTGCCTTTGCCCAAATTTAAATGCCCTGCTATACCTACTTGTCCGCCAATTACAGCGTTGCTTCCAATCTTTGTGCTTCCCGATATGCCAGCCTGTGCGGCAACCACAGAGTTTGCGCCAATATCAACATTATGTGCAATTTGGATAAGGTTGTCTAGCTTAGCTCCTTTACGGATAAATGTAGAACCCATGGTAGCCCGATCAACAGTGGTGTTTGCGCCAATTTCAACATCATCTTCGATGACAACATTGCCAATTTGCGCAATTTTGCTATAAGTTCCATCAGCTTGGGGTGCAAAACCAAAACCATCGCTACCAATTACAGCATTGGCATGAATTACCACACGGTTGCCTATTACGGTACGGTTATAAATTTTTACGCCTGGAAAAATAGTGCTATCGTTTCCGATTTTTGTACCGGCGCCCATATATATTTGGGTATAAATTTTACAGTTATCGCCAACTTCTGCTCCCGCATCTATATAACAAAACGCACCAATAAATACGTTTTTGCCAATTTTTGCTGTAGGGTGAATAAAGCAGGGCTCATCTACACCGCTAGATATATTTCCTTGATTAATGGCCTGATCATATTTTTCTAACAACAATGAAAAGGCGCTATAAGGGTCTTTAACCTTAACTAAGGTACAGTTTACGGGTTGAGTAGGCGTAAAATCTTTAGCTACAATAACCACCGAAGCTTTTGTGGTGTACAAAAAACTTTCATACTTAGGGTTAGCTAAAAAACATAAAGAACCTTCAACGCCAGCTTCAATTTTAGAAAGCTCACTAACTTTTACAGTTGCATCTCCTTCAATTGTGCCGTCTAAAAATTCGCTAATTTGCTGTGCGTTAAATTGCATCTTACAAAGTTAAATGTTAAATTGATATGAACAAATAAACAATAAGGCTTTAATTTTAATGTTTAATAGGTCAAATAACGTCTTTTAAAAAGTTAAATTTCCTTAATATAGCACAAAATGTGTTTTTTGACCGTCTTGTCCAACGATTCTAGGTTTGACAAATCGGATGCTTTTGCAATATCAAGCAATTCGCCATTTTTCATTAAAATATTTATGTTGCTATTTTCGGCATTGTAAGCTCTATTTTTTATGCTGTCTTTAAAAACAAAATAGACAGCATCTGCTCTGCTAAGTTTAAAGGCTTTCATTACTTTATCTGCCAACTCCTCAATTCTTGCCGAAGATGGTGGTGTTTTGGTAATTTCTACTTTGTATAACTTACGGGCGTTTAGCATTTTGCATAGCTTTGAAAGTATCAAGTCGCTATGATTTTCCCAAACTTTAACCGAAGCGTAAATGTCTTGGTCGTCGAGTTTTGAAAATTGCAATAAATGTTCCTCGTTATTAAAAAACACCTTTTCATTGATGTCTTTTTCTAAAAAATGTTGCAGCGCTGGAGTTGCAAATAGTTTTTCTCCGCTTGATGCCAATTTTTTTGCTCGCTCTAAAATTTTAACCAATAGTTGTTCTGCTGCAATAACGGTTTTATGCAAATAAACCTGCCAGTACATTAACCTACGAGCAATTAAAAATTTTTCGATAGAATAAATTCCCTTTTCTTCAATTACCAATTGGTCATTTACTACGTTAAACATTTTGATGATTCTATCGAAACTTATAACGCCCTCGCTTACCCCAGTAAAAAAGCTATCTCTGTTAAGGTAATCCATACGATCTAAATCTAGTTGCCCCGAAATTAATTGACAAAAGAAATTACGATGGTATTGTCCTTTAAAAATAGTGATGGCGGTGCTTAGCTGTCCGTTAAACTCTTCATTTAACTTATCCATCATCAACAATGAAATATCTTCGTGCTTTACGCCGTTAACTAAGGTATGTTCTAAAGCGTGCGAAAACGGACCATGACCAATATCGTGCAATAGAAGCGCAATTGTGGCCGCTTCTTCTTCTTTCTGAGAAATTTGATGCCCTTTGCTTTTCAATACATCGAGTGCTAAGCCCATCAAGTGCATAGCGCCAATGGCATGATGAAAACGAGTGTGTAAGGCGCCAGGGTAAACCAAGTGGGTCATGCCTAGCTGCTTAATATACCTTAACCGCTGAAAATAGGGATGCGAAATTAAATCGTAAACTAAAGCAGAAGGAATGCTAATGAAGCCATAAACAGGGTCATTAATTATTTTCTTTTTATTCAATATGTTAAAAATAAAATTATACGGTACAAAAATTGCTATTTTTATCGATAGTAAAAAGACTACCTCTCTTTTAAACCTTTAATTTACATAAAAAGTATATATATAATGCAGGAAACCAAAATTTTATGGGCTGATGACGAAATTAACTTATTGCGCCCTCACATTTTGTTGCTCAACGAAAAAGGGTACCATGTAACTACCTTTACCAATGGTAACGATGCTTTGGAAGCTTTTGGCAAAGCGCATTTTGACCTTGTATTTTTGGATGAAAACATGCCAGGAATGAGCGGTTTAGAAACGCTAACAGCGATTAAAAATCTGCGGTCGGATGTGCCGGTGGTCTTAATTACCAAGAGTGAGGAAGAAAATTTAATGGAAGACGCCATTGGCTCTAAGATTGACGATTACCTTATCAAGCCTGTAAATCCTAAACAAGTGCTGCTTACCATCAAAAAAATTATCGATAATAAACGTTTGGTTAGCGAAAGAACATCAACTGCTTATCAGCAAGATTTTAGACGTTTAGGCACGACTTTAAATGATAAATTAAGTTACGAAGAGTGGGTAGAAGTCTACAAAAAATTGATTTTTTGGGAGTTAGAACTCGAAAAACTAGATGACTCACAGATGCACGAAATTTTGACTATGCAAAAAGCAGAAGCCAATACTCAATTTGCTAGGTTTATAGAAGGCCATTATTTGGGTTGGGTAAATGGAAAAGACAAACCACCACTCTTATCCAACGAGTTGCTAAAAAAGAAGGCTTTTCCGCTGATTAGTTCGGGTGTACCGGTATTTTTTATTTTAATAGATAACCTGCGATACGACCAATGGAAAGTGATCAACCCGCTGATTTCAGAATACTTTAGGCTTGAGGAAGAGGATACTTATTCGAGCATATTGCCTACGGCGACACAGTATGCCCGTAACGCTATCTTCTCAGGCTTAATGCCACTAGAAATGGAAAAGCAGTTCCCAAATTTATGGCAAAATGATGATGAAGAGGGGGGTAAAAACCTACATGAAGATGCTTTTTTGAGCGAACAAATTAAACGCTCCTTACGCAAAGAATGTAAATTTAGTTACCATAAAATTTTAACGTTTGACCAAGGTAAAGACCTCACCGAAAAGGTAAGCAACTTAATGGAAAATGATTTTAACGCTATTGTTTACAATTTTGTTGATATGCTTTCGCATGCCCGCACCGATATGCAAATGATACGAGAGCTGGCCAATGATGATGCTGCTTATCGTTCGCTTACACTTTCTTGGTTTGAACATTCGCCGCTGTTGGATTTGCTGAAGAAAATTTCGCAGAAAAAAGTAAAGCTAATTATTACTACAGACCATGGCACTATTCGTGTAAAGCATCCCAGCAAGGTAATTGGAGATAGAAACACCAATTCTAATTTGCGCTATAAACAGGGTAGAAACTTAAATTTTAATTCTAAAGAAGTGTTTTTAATTAAAAATCCGCACGAGGCGCAGCTGCCAAAAATAAACATCAGTTCAAACTATATTTTTGCCAAACAGGACCAATATTTTGTCTACCAAAACAATTATAATCAGTTTGTGAACTACTACAATGAAACTTTTCAGCATGGAGGCATTTCACTCGAAGAAATGATTATTCCGGTAGCCACTTACAGTTCTAAATAATTTGTAAAACATATAGTTTGATGCGCTTATTAAAATCTATAATATCTTTGTGCCGATGAAAACCATTAAGATAGACAGCACAGCCGGACTTGCTTGGGTTGCACAAGAATTACTGACTTTTGCGCAGGGCGAAAAATTTTTTGTTTTTGAAGGCGAGATGGGTGCCGGAAAAACAACTTTTATTAAAGTTTTTTGTGAGTCATTAGGTGTAAAAGATTTGGTAAGTAGCCCTACTTTTTCTATTGTAAACGAATACCAAGGCAATTTGAATTTGGTCAATCATTTTGATTTTTATCGTCTAAAAAACATACAAGAAGCTTACGATATTGGTTACGAAGAATATTTTTACAGTGATAATTACTGTTTGGTAGAGTGGCCGCAAAAAGTAAGCGATTTGTTGCCCCTAAATTATATTAAAGTACAAATTGATGTGATTGGGCAAGCCGAACGAACGTTTTCTTTTACAAGGCTTGGTTAAATAATTATTCGTTTTGTAAATTTTTCTGTATCTTCAAATCTCTAAAAACTAGCAAATTAAATGGCTACAGGATTACGTGAAGGTATGGCTGCCATCGCTCAGCGAGGCTTAATGCAAACGCAAGAAGAGACGCTTGAGGTCGGCAAAAAAAGCAACAGTTTGTATATTGGAATCCCAAAAGAGGTTTCTTTTCAAGAATGTCGAATTGCGCTAACCCCGCTTTCGGTAGCCTTGTTGGTCAACAATGGGCACAAGGTAATAATTGAAGCTGGAGCTGGTGAGGGCGCTAATTTTAGCGATAGAGCGTATAGTGAGCAAGGTGCTCAAATCTCTTTTAGCAAAAAAGATGTTTATGCTGCAGATATTATTGTAAAAATTGCCCCCCCAACTTTAGAAGAAATTGGATTAATGCATCAAGGGCAAACGCTAATTTCGGCTCTACAAATAGGCACATTAAAAGAAGCTATTCTAAAAGCGCTTTTACATAAAAAAATTAACGGGCTTTGTTTTGAACAACTGCGTGATGAAGGCAATGTACTAAGCGTTGTACGTGCCATGGGCGAAATTGTAGGCGCTACTTCCATATTTATTGCGGCCGAATACTTAAGTGCCGCATTTGGCGGAAAAGGACTAATGTTGGGCGGATTTACAGGAGTTCCGCCCACCGAAATTGTAATTTTAGGCGCTGGAACTGTGGGCGAATATGCCGCTCGAACAGCCCTATCTCTAGGCGCCGAAGTAAAGGTTTTTGACAGCTCTATTTTTAAATTAAGACGTTTGCAAAATAACTTGGGTAGTCGAGTTTTTACCTCGGTAATGCAACCTATTGTGTTGGCCAAAGCAGTAACCACTTGCGATGTTGTAATTGGTGCAGTGAGGTCTGAACATGGCCGAAGCCCTTGCTTAATTATGGAAGAAACCGTTGCTAAAATGAAACCTTTCTCTGTAATAGTTGATGTAAGTATAGACCAAGGAGGTTGTTTTGAAACATCGGAAGTAACCAACCATAAAGAGCCCGTTTTTAGTAAACACGATGTCATCCATTATTGTGTGCCAAACATTGCTTCTCGTGTGCCAAGAACCGCCTCTTATGCCCTTACAAATGTTTTTGCACCCATGTTGGTTGATATTGGTGAAATGGGCGGTTTGATGAATTTGATTTGGAAAAAACCAGGCATCCGCCAAGCGGTATACGCTTATCAAGGCTATTTAACCAATAAAGATTTAGCAAATATGTACAGCCTTCCATACAAAGATTTAGAACTTTTAGTGGTCTCTAATCAGTAATCAAATGAAAAAAATCCTGATTTTCTTGTTTTGCTGGATTAATGCAAATGCATTTGCCCAAAATCCGTATGGGTTGGTCGTAATTAGCGATTACCAAGCCTACAAAGAGACAGTAAAAGTAAATAAAGAGAATCAATTGGTAGAAATTAAAAAAGCAATTCCATCTGTGGTTTTAGACATCCGGTATGCAACCAAAAATAATTTTATGGAACAAGTGATGTATAATCAGGCTAGAGCATTTGCCCGCAAACCAGTTGTTGACCAGCTTAAAAATATACAAGCCATATTAAAAACAAAAGGGATGGGCTTAAAAATTTATGATGCATACCGTCCTTATGCCATTACCGTAGCTTTTTACCAAAAAGCTAGTGATAAAAATTTTGTGGCCAACCCGGCAAAAGGCTCTAAGCATAACAGAGGCTGCGCCATAGATTTGTCCCTTGTTGATTTAAAATCCGGTAAAGAGTTACCCATGCCCACGCCTTACGATAGCTTTTCGCTAGCGGCAGCACCAGACTTTCTAAACCTTCCGCCAGAAGTAATTAAAAATAGAAATTTTTTAATTGCAACGATGGAAGCCAATGGATTTAAAGTTATTGCCAACGAATGGTGGCATTTCGATTTTAATGGTTGGCAAAATTTTGATTTAATGGATATCCCCTTTAAAAAACTATAACTAAAGTTATCTTTGTTGTAAACCAAACTCAAACTAATGAAAATTAAAAATAGAACTCGAAAAGCTTTTGTATTTATTGCGTGCAGCGTTTTTATGCTAAGCTGCAGTACGAATAAGTATGCCGAAACCGATAAAGTTTATAAAAAATTGGCAAAAAATTTTTCAAAAGCCATTCGAGCTACTCCCCCAACTGATCAAAAAATAGATTCGTTAAATAATGAACAGTTTTTTGTGGGGACGGTAAATATGGGTATTCGCAAACCAAACTATGTTATCATCCATCATACCGCACAAGAATCTACTGCCCAAACCTTAAAAACTTTTACCCTTACCAAAACCGCGGTAAGCGCACATTATGTAGTGGGTAGAGATGGAAAAGTTTACCAAATGGTAAACGACTATTTACGAGCCCAGCATGCTGGAATTGGAAAATGGGGCAATGTTACTGATATGAACTCCTGTTCTATTGGTATTGAAATGGATAACAACGGAACCACTGATATTTGGACTGAGGCACAAATTAACAGCCTTTGCGCTTTGTTGGCTACTTTAAAAAAGAAATACAGCATTCCTACGGCAAATTTTATCGGACATGCGGACTATGCTCCCACACGTAAACCCGACCCGAATAATTTCCCATGGAAAACCTTGGCTAAAAAAGGATTTGGTTTGTGGTATGACGATGAATTGCAATTGCCGCCTGCTGATTTTGATACCACCTCCGCTTTGCGCATAATTGGTTATGATGTAAAAAATTTAGGCGCCGCCATTACAGCATTTAAACGCCATTTTGTAGGTACAGATTTAACTCCACAACTTACCGAACCCGACAAATTGATTTTATACAACTTGTATAAAAAGTATATGTAACAAAAAACCCTAAGCAAACGCTTAGGGTTTTTTGTTGATGAGATTTTTCATCTCTTTATTTTTTTACGCTTTTGGTTTCCAAGCTTCCTTTAAACCTACTGTTCGGTTAAAAATCAATTGCTCAGGGGTAGAGTCTTTATCTACACAGAAATAGCCTTTACGAATAAATTGATAACCTAAACCTTGTTTTGCTTGCGTTAAACAAGGCTCAATATAGGCTTGTTTAATTACCTGCATACTATCAGGATTTAAGTATTCTTTAAAGTCACCATCTTCGCTATCTGGCGATTCTACCGTAAACAATCTATCATATAAGCGAACTTCGGCAGTTTTTGCATGCCTAGCGCTTACCCAATGGATAGTTCCTTTTACGTTGATTCCGCTTGTATCCTCACCGCTTTTCGATTCTGGAATATAGGCACAATGAATTTCGGTGACGTTACCGTTTGCATCTTTTTTAAAGTCTTCGCACTTTACAATGTAAGCATGTTTAAGCCTTACCAAAGCGCCTGGTGCTAACCTAAACCATTTTTTAGCAGGCTCTTCCATAAAATCTTCACGCTCTATCCAAAGCTCGTTGCTAAACGGAATTTCACGTGTTCCACCTTTATCTTCGGCTTCTGGATTGTTTTCGCCTATTAAAATTTCTTCTTTTCCTGTCTGAAAATTGGTAATCACCAACTTAATAGGATCTAAAACGGCCATTACACGGTTAGCGCTTTTGTTTAAATCTTCGCGAATGCAAAATTCCAACAAACTCAATTCAATTAAGTTTTCCCTTTTGGCAATGCCAATTCGCTCACAAAATTCTTTGATGCTTTCTGGCGAATAACCCCTTCTGCGTAAGCCACTAATTGTTGGCATACGAGGATCGTCCCACCCGCTTACCAAATTTTCATTTACCAATTGCATTAATTTGCGTTTGCTCATTACCGTATAGGTAAGATTTAAACGGGCAAATTCGTATTGTTTTGAAGGAAAAATTTCTAATTCATCAATAAACCAATCATAGAGTTCGCGGTGCGAAACATATTCTAACGTGCAAATAGAGTGGGTAATCTGCTCAATACTATCGCTTTGGCCGTGGGCAAAATCGTACATCGGATAAATGCACCAAGCATTTCCTGTACGGTGATGGTTTGCATGTTTGATGCGGTAAATAATCGGATCACGCATTAACATATTAGGGCTGCTTAAATCAATTTTGGCACGTAAAATGCATACCCCATCGCCAAATTCTCCGTTTTTCATTCGGGCAAACAAATCTAAATTTTCGGCTATGCTGCGGTTGCGGTAAGCACTAGGCTTTCCGGGTGCTGTGGGTGTTCCTTTTTGTTCGGCAATTTCTTCTGCTGTGCTGTGGTCTACATAAGCTAAGCCTTTTGTTATCAGTTTTAAGGCAAAGGCGTACAATTGGTCAAAATAATCCGAAGCATACAATTCGTTTTTCCAGTTAAAACCCAGCCATTTTATATCTTCTTGCTGACTGTTTACATATTCCGTTTTTTCGGTAACCGGGTTGGTATCGTCAAAACGTAAATTGGTATAGCCCCCATATTTTTGGGTTAATCCAAAATTAAGACATATAGCCTTAGCGTGTCCAATATGTAAATATCCGTTGGGCTCTGGCGGAAAACGTGTAACTAAAGTTTCGTATTTTCCTGTACGTAAATCATTTTCTATTAGCTCTTCAATAAAGTTTAATGATTTTTCTTCACTCATATCAATTGTCGATTTTAGTTCCAAAGTTAATAAATTAAGGTTGTTTTAAATGTGGTGATTAATAAAACGGTTAAAATCTTTACATTTACACCCTACTTTAATAGCAAATATGGAAAAGAAATTGAACAGACCGATAAGGGTTTTAGTAGCAAAAGTGGGCTTAGATGGGCACGATAGAGGCGCAAAAGTGATAGCTACCTCGCTAAGAGACGCAGGAATGGAAGTAATTTACACAGGCTTACGCCAAACACCAGAAATGGTTGTAAATACCGCCTTACAAGAAGATGTTGATGCCATTGGGGTATCAATACTTTCGGGAGCACACCTAACGGTTTTTCCTAAAATTATTACCATAATGAAAGAAAAAGGCCTAACTGATGTTTTGCTTACTGGGGGAGGGATTATACCCGATGCTGATATTAAAACATTGCAAAATATGGGGGTAGGAGGATTGTTTCCGCCTGGAACGCCAATGGCCGATATTGTGGCTTATATACAAGAGTGGGTGCTTACAAATAGAAATTTTTAATAATGGACTACACGCAAATTATTAGTGAAATAAGAGAAAAAACCCTCTATATCACTATAAATAGGGCACAAAAACTAAACGCTCTTAACAAAGAGGTATTAACCGAGTTGGCAGACGCTATTGCCTTTGCAAAAAATAGCGATGAAGTTTTAGCAGTCTTAATTACTGGAGCCGGAGAAAAAGCATTTGTGGCTGGCGCTGATATTTCAGAATTTCAAAATTACACTCTCGAAGAGGCGAAAGAACTAGCTAGAACCGGACATCAAACCGTTTTTGATGCTATAGAAAATTGTTCAAAGCCCGTTTTGGCTGTCATAAATGGTTTTGCCCTCGGCGGTGGTCTAGAATTAGCCTTGGCATGCCACATTCGTATTGCCAGCGAAAATGCCAAATTAGGTTTGCCCGAAGTGACTTTAGGCTTAATTCCTGGGTACGGAGGAACACAGCGTTTAACCCAATTGATAGGTAAGGGCAGGGCCCTAGAAATGATAGCTACCGCAGACATGATTAGCGCCGAGAAAGCTGCAGCTATTGGTTTGGTAAATGAAGTAGTACCACAAGCAAATTTATTGGATAAGGCCGACGAAATTTTAAACAAAATAAAACAAAGAGCCCCTTTGGCGATTGCAAGCGCAATAAAGGCTGTAAATGCAGCTACAAAAGATGGGGTAAATGGCTTTGAAGTAGAGATTGAAGAATTTGCAAACTGCTTTCAAACGGCAGACTTTAAAGAAGGAGTAGAAGCTTTTTTACAAAAAAGAAAAGCTGTATTCATTGGTAAATAATAAAAAGAATTTTGTGGGTAAGAAAGACCCGCTCCATGTTTTTTAAGTTAAAAAAATTAACCCTAACGAATTTTTGTTAAAAAAATGGTTACTTTTTTAACAAAGTAGTCTGAAAACATTCGAAAATATTTCTCTAAACAAAAATTTAATTATATTTAGGGGTATTTAAAATCAAATATTGCTTTAATGAAGAAAATTTTAATAGTTGATGATGAAGTCAACATTGGTCTATTGTTGTCTAAGTTTTTAACTAAAAATGCTTTTTTGGTACAAGCCACTACAACTGGGGCTTCTGCTATGGAATATTTATCAAAACAAGAATACGATTTAGTATTGTGCGACTATAGATTGGACGATACCGATGGCAGGGAAATGTTAATTAAGATTAAAGAAAATTACCCTACTACGGGTGTAATTATTATAACAGGCTATTCCGACATCAAGCTAGCTGTAGAGCTTATAAAACTTGGCGCATACGATTACATTACCAAGCCTTTGTATCCGGATGAAATTTTGAATACCATAAATAAGGCCATTGATATGCAAGCCGCCTTAAATCAAAATGTAGTAAGCGAAACTGTTAAAAAGGAAAAACCAAAGTCTTTGCAGATGGATACCGCAGAATTTGTGGTGGGCCAAAGTCCAGCTTCTAAAGAGCTTATGAAGCAAATTTCATTGGTGGCCCCTACTGCTTACAGCGTAATTATAACAGGAGAAAGCGGAACAGGCAAAGAATTTGTAGCTAAAACTATTCATTTAAATAGCCCAAGAAAAGATAAGCCGTTCATAGCGATGGATTGTGGTGCGTTAAGTAAAGAACTAGCTGCCAGCGAATTTTTTGGGCACGAAAAAGGTTCTTTTACGGGAGCGTTATATACGAAAATAGGGCACTTTGAAATGGCAAATGGGGGCACTTTGTTTTTAGACGAGGTAGGAAATTTGTCGTACGAAACACAAGCCGCACTCTTGAGGACTGTTCAAGAAAGACGGATAAAACGTATTGGTAGTACTAAAGAAATAGATCTGGACGTAAGAATAATCGTAGCAACAAATGAAAATTTTGTTGAAGCAATGCAAAACAGTCGATTTAGGGAAGATTTATACCATAGATTTAACGAATTTTCAATTCATTTACCGGCATTAAGCCAAAGAGGAAAAGATATTATGGCTTTTGCCCATAACTTTTTGGCAGTAGCCAACGAAGAGTTGGGCAGGAACGTGCAATCATTTTCTAAAGAAGTAGAACAATGCTTTTTAACTTATAACTGGCCCGGCAACGTAAGAGAGCTTAAAAATGTAGTGCGCCGAGCTACCTTGTTATCAGAAACAGAACACATACAGCTAAAGGCTCTTCCGCTTGAAATTTCTACCTATGCAAAAGCTGCGGTAATAGAATCAGCGGTAGAAAATTCTATTATGCGGTCGGCTAAATTAAACAAGCCTCGAGACTTGAAGAATGCGGCTTTGGAGGCCGAATACGACACTATTTTGAATGTTTTGCGGGAAGTCAACTTTAACAAGACAAAGGCCGCAAAAATATTAAACATCGACCGCAAAACACTCTATAATAAAATGAAATCGATAGATTTAGATAATTAGATAAATTAATACGATTAAACAAAAGCTTTCAAATTTGAAAGCTTTTTGTCTTAAATAGCTACATATAAAGCCATAGATTTTACTACAAACATGATCGACGTGCCAAGTTTTATGATTTTCGAAAAACCCCCGATATTTATTCCATAATTAATGCGATCATTGGTGTTCCTATTTTAGTATTTTGAGTTTTTTTTTGGCTTTTGTATTTTTTCTTCCGCATTAAAATTTATGAAACCTGAAGGCTTGCAATAAAAAGATTGCAAAGAATTAAAACAAATAGCGAACTTTAGTCGTTAATAAAATAGAAACGAAAAAGAATAAATGGTCACATTAAATTATAAAAGTTATGAATGACAACTCAAAAGTAGCCATAGCCTTGTTGGCTGGTTTGGCCGCAGGTGCAGCTCTAGGTTTATTGTTTGCTCCCGATAAAGGCAGCGAAACTCGTGATAAATTAGCTCAATCTTTGAAAGATTTTGGCGATTCTATTAAAGACAAAGCCGCCGAAGAAATTGACAATCTAAGTAGTTTAAAAGATAAAGTAGTAGACTCTATTAAAGGTAAATTGCGTGATATAGAGGATGAGTATTCATCGGAAGTAGAAAACGTGTGAGCAATTTAACGGATAGAAATAATGGAAGATAACAAGGAAAAAAATTTAGAGGATATTCTTGTAGCCGCTAAAGTCTACTTAGATAACCGAATTGAATACACCCGTTTATCTTTAGTAGAAAAAGGAGCTAAAATAATGGCAGATTTAATTACCAATACTGTGGTTATTTTTTGCTTTGTTTTGGCCTTTTTATTTGCTTCAATTACTTTGGCGCTCTATCTATCCGAGGTTTTAAATAGTTTTACTGAAGGGTTTGGTCTCGTAGCCGCTATCTATTTACTGCTTTCTATAATTGTTTGGATTGCCAAGGGTAGATACATCGAAAAATTGTTAGTTAACATGTTTATCAGAACATATTTTGATAAAGTAGCCAATAAGGATGATGACAAATAAAAACATTAGATCTTTAGCTCAGCTTAAAGAGGAAATGAGATTTTTAAAAATGAATTATGTTCAACAAGAGGAAACCCTTAAGTTGGATATAAAAGTTTATGCGCAACAATTTACCCTTTTGGGGTTAATTAAAAAATTAACCAGCCCAAGTGAATTGTACAAAATAGACGAGCAAACACACATCAGCAGTAAAATTTTGTCGGTGGTATTGCCAATGATTTTGAACAGCGTTTTCTTTAAACATTCGGGTTTTATTACCAAAACAATTGCTGCTTTGGTTTCGGGCAAAATAGGCCAATCTTTAGATGCAGAAAGCCTATCAGGCATTTTTAATATGGTAAAATCATTATTTAAACGCAAAAAATCAAAAGAAGAGGAGCTCGCCTTTAAAGATTACGGCATACCTCCAGATAGTGAAACTTATTAACTAAAAAGGGAGCCATTTGGCTCCCTTTTTTATTTGCCTAAGCTATACTTTTAACTTACAAATCGGTTTTTATTTTAAGTTCTTTCAATTGCTTTTCGTCAATTGTGCTCGGGCTATCAATCATAACATCACGACCTGAGTTGTTTTTTGGAAAAGCAATCACGTCTCTGATGCTATCCAAACCAGCAAAAATAGAGCACAATCTATCAAACCCAAAGGCAATACCGCCGTGTGGTGGAGCGCCAAATTCAAAAGCATCTAATAAAAAGCCAAATTGTTTTTGTGCTTCTTGAGAACTAAATCCTAAGTGCTTGAACATTAATGATTGTAATGTTCTATCGTGAATACGAATAGAACCGCCGCCAATTTCTGTGCCGTTTACCACCATATCATAAGCGTTTGCACGTACTTCGCCAGGGTTGGTATCTAACATGGCAATGTCTTCTGGTTTTGGTGAGGTGAATGGATGGTGCATGGCGTGGTAACGCTCTGTGTCTTCATCCCATTCTAACAACGGAAAATCCAACACCCAAAGTGCTGCGAATTTATTTTTATCGCGTAAACCCAAAAGAGATCCCATTTCTAGGCGCAGTTCGCTCAATTGTTTGCGTACTTTATCGGTATTGCCGGCCATTACCAAAACTAAATCTCCGGGCTGGGTTTGGCACGCGGCCGACCATTTTGTCAATTCTGTTTCGCTGTAAAACTTATCTACTGATGATTTTAAAGAGCCATCTTCATTATGACGTAAATAAATTAAGCCGGTAGCGCCAATTTGTGGGCGTTTCACAAAATCGGTAAGCTCATCTAATTGCTTTCGGGTATAATGCGCACAACCTTTAGCGTTGATGGCGA
Source organism: Sphingobacteriaceae bacterium (assembly GCA_947460275.1). Classification (GTDB taxonomy): domain Bacteria; phylum Bacteroidota; class Bacteroidia; order Sphingobacteriales; family Sphingobacteriaceae; genus Pedobacter. The sequence continues at coordinate 15,607 of CANHHZ010000011.1, forward strand.
TTACCAATTCGGCATTATCAAAAACTGCAAAATCTTTACCCTTTACCACATCGTTTATTTCTACAAACTGCATATCAAAGCGTGTATCCGGCTTATCCGAACCATAAAAGCGCATCGCATCGGCATATTGCATTCGTGGTACTTCAGGCAAATCATAATTGCGTACTTCTTTGAACAATGTTCTAATTAAACCTTCAAAGGTGTTTAAAATGTCTTCTTGTTCAATAAAAGACATTTCGCAATCTATTTGCGTAAACTCGGGTTGTCTGTCGGCACGTAAATCCTCGTCTCTAAAGCACTTTACAATTTGAAAATAGCGGTCGAACCCCGAAACCATTAACAACTGCTTAAACGTTTGAGGTGATTGTGGTAGCGCATAAAATTCACCGGCATTCATACGGCTTGGCACTACAAAATCTCTAGCTCCTTCGGGTGTCGATTTAATTAAAACTGGTGTTTCTACCTCTATAAAATCTAGCCCATCCAAATATCTACGTACAGATTGAGCCATACGGTGGCGCAAAATCATATTGTTTCTGATCGGGTTGCGGCGCAAATCTAAGTAGCGATATTTCATACGTAAATCGTCGCCGCCATCGGTTTTATCCTCAATTAAAAACGGAGGAAGTTTGGCGGCATTTAATATTTCTAATTCGCTAACTTTTATTTCAATTTCTCCAGTAGGGATTTCTTTGTTTTTGTTAGAACGTTCTACAACGGCTCCGCTAACTTTAATTACAAACTCTCTGCCAAGGCTGCGGGCACTTTGGCACAAATCGGCATTATCGTTCATGTTAAAAACCAACTGTGTTATGCCGTAACGGTCGCGAATGTCAATAAAAGTCATTCCGCCTAAGTCTCTTGAGTTTTGCATCCAGCCGCACAATGTTACGCTTTCGCCTAAATTATTAAGCTTTAAAGCGCCGCAAGTAGTAGTTCTTAACATGTTCTAAATAAATTTTAAGTCTCAAAAATACCGATTTTGTTTGAATAGTTGGTAAATTTTAAAACACAGACCTTTTGTACAGCACAAAAGGTAGTTCGTTTTATACAACTCACAATTCAAAAAACTTTCTTACATTGATGCAACGTTTTAAAAATCAATTTGTCTTTTAGTTAGAACGTTTTAAAAAATTGGAAACTGCATATATAGATAAACACGTTTTGTTGGTAAATCAATGCCGACAAGGGAGCGCCAAAGCACAATTTGAATTGTACAAATTGTATGCAACGGCCATGTACAATGTTGCCCTGCGTGTGGTAAACGATGTTGCGGAGGCCGAAGATGTATTGCAAGAAGCTTTTTTAGATGCCTTTACTCGAATTGTAGATTTTAGGCAAGAAACCACTTTTGGCCTATGGTTAAAGCAAATCGTAATCAATAGATCCATAAACAATTTGCGTAAGCGAAAGGTAGAATTTATAAGCTTAGATGGGGTAGAAATAGCTGATGAGGCCGAAATCAGTGTTAACGAAAACCAACTAAAAATAGCAAGCATAAAACAGGCAATGGCTCAACTGCCCGATGGATATAGGGTGGTGCTTAGCTTGTATTTATTTGAGGGATACGACCACGAGGAGATTGCGCATATTTTAAAAATTTCAGAAAACACATCACGTTCGCAATACATGCGAGCAAAAAGAAAATTAAATGCTTTGTTAACAGAGAAAGGGATAGTAAGATGAAGAACTTAGAAGAATTTATAAAAAACAACAAAAAAGCTTTTGAAGAAAAGGGTCCTTCGGAGGGTTTATGGACAAATATCGAAATCCAATTGCTTAAAAAGCAAAAGGCAAAAGCCACGCTCAACATCTACAGATGGCTTAGTGTTGCTGCGGTTTTAATGATTGGGTTTGGCTTATACTTTGGCAATAACATGCGCAGCAAGGTGGATGTAGCAGACATCAACCCCGAATTTGCCAAAAAACAAGTTCACTTTGCCACTCAAATTGAAGAGATGAAAGATAGCTTGGCTATTTACGCCAAGCAAAATCCAGATTTGTACCAACAATTTACCGAAGATTTAAAAAATCTAGATGCCGATTACGACAAATTAAAATCCGAACTTCCCAAAAGCCCCAATCAGCTTTTTGTGGTAAAGGCAATGGTAAAAAACAGAGAAATGCAGTTGCAGGTTTTAAACCAGCAATTGGAAATAATTAATCAAGTAAACAATTATAAAAAGGAACAAACATTATGAGAAATATAGCAATGGTAATTACAGTTTTGTTTTTAATTGGTGTAAAAGCAAATGGCCAACAAACGCTTATAAATGGCAAAACTACGTTAGTGGCAGGCGCAATTATTAAAGATAGGCCTAGCGGCACACTTTTCACTCAAACTAAAACTATTGTAAATGGCGATAGTATAACAGTATTTAGTTCGAATAATAAAACAAGCACACTTTATATTCATGATGAGACTGAGCAAGGCGATGCCGAAAAAACAAAATTTTACAGCAAAAGCTACGTTATAGATAAAAACGATAAAGTTAACTTGTCAAATAAGTTTGGATCTATAACTATAAAAACATGGGATAAAAATGAGATTAAGATAGATGCCGAAATTAAAGCTTATGCAAATACAGACAACGAAGCACAAAAACTGATAGACGATGTTGAAGCTACATCGAATAAAGAAGCCGATCAGATCTCGTTTAAAACTACCATGGAAAGCACCAATGGCAATTGGGGAAGAGGAAACAGAAATGGAAAAAATTGGAGAAGAGAAATTAAGGTTAACGTAACAGTTTATATGCCATCAGGCAACGCTTTAACGGCAACACAACAGTATGGAAACATACAAATGGACGATTTTTCGGGCCCTACATCAATTGTTGTACAATATGGAAATTTTACCGCCAATAGCTTAAAAAGCAAAAATAATTATATCAAGGTTCAGTACGGAAAATGCGATATTAAGGATGCTGCTCAGGCAAAAATAAACCATCAATATGGCGGTGGTTTAACCATTGGTAGCATAGGCGAAATTGAACTCCTTGCCCAATATACTGATGTAAATATTGGCGAAATTAAACAATCATCAATCATTAAACAACAGTATGGCTTTGGCATAACCATTGGCAACGCTGGGCCATTAAGTGCAACGGTACAATACAGTACGCTTAAAATTGGCAATTTGCAGGGCAGTTTAACGTCAAAAGTTCAATACGGAAAAGTAAATATTGATGAAGTTAGGGCAGATTGCAAAACGATAGACATTAATGCCGATTATACAAATGTTAACTTGGGCTTTGCGTCAAACTACAACGCCAATTTCGATGTGCGCACCACTTATGGATCTTTTAAACACGAAAACAACGTAAATTCCCAAAAATTAGGAGACGATGATAGGCATTTCAGTTCGACTAAATCGTACAGCGGTACAGTTGGCAAGGGTGGTTACTCCACAATCAGTATCAAATCAACTTACGGCGGTGTAACTTTTAAGTAAAAACCTTTAAACTAAAAAGAAGTCCGTTGATGTAAATCGGCGGGCTTTTTTTATATTCGTGGCGTAACATTTATAAATATGGAATTACTAAGTAGCCCCGAAGCGTGGATATCGCTTTTAACCCTAACTGTTTTAGAAATTGTTTTAGGGATAGATAATATCATTTTCATCTCCATTTTATCGGGTAAATTACCCGCAAACCAGCAAAAAAAAGGGCGTCAAGTAGGTTTGGGCCTAGCCATGATTACTCGTGTGTTGTTGTTGCTTTCGTTAACTTGGATCATGAAATTGACCACGCCTTTGTTTAATGTTGGCGAGTGGATTAACATTACAAATACAGAATGGTTGAGCAAAATGGCAATTTCGGGCAGAGATTTGATATTGATAATTGGAGGCTTGTTTTTAATTTACAAAAGCACGCACGAAATACACGAAAAACTAGAAAGTGCCGAAGAGAAAGAAATTAAAGGCAAGGTTTACTCATTTACCGGCGTAATTTTTCAAATTTTACTGCTTGATATTGTGTTCTCTCTCGATTCGGTAATTACCGCCGTGGGCATGGCCGAACACGTAGAAATCATGATTGCAGCCGTAATTATTGCCGTAATTATCATGATGCTTTCGGCAAGTGCCATTAGCAATTTTGTAAACAACCACCCAACGGTAAAAATGTTGGCACTTTCGTTTTTATTGTTAATTGGAGTTTCGTTGTTGGCCGAAGGTTTTGACCAACACATACCAAAAGGTTACATTTATTTTGCTATGGCCTTTTCCATTTTGGTAGAGATGCTTAACCTAAAAATGAGCAAGAACAAGAAAAAACCGGTTAAGCTGCGCAATACGCCGCATGAAGAAACCGA
>CANHHZ010000012.1 GCA_947460275.1 Sphingobacteriaceae bacterium
ACGGGCACAAACGGAAAAACGACTATTGCTACTTTATTATTTCAACTGTTTCGTGGTTTGAATTATAATGTTGGCTTAATCTCTACAGTACAAAATCAAATTAACGAAAAAATTATACCGGCTACGCATACCACGCCAAATCCTATCGCACTAAACGCCTTATTGCAACAAATGGTAGTTGCTGATTGCCAATATTGTTTTATGGAAGTAAGTTCTCACGCGGTAGTTCAACATCGCATTGCAGGATTAACTTTTGCAGGAGCTGCTTTTTCAAATATTACGCACGACCACTTAGATTTTCATCAAACATTCGAGAACTATATAAAGGCTAAAAAAGCATTTTTTGACGCATTGCCAAAGTCTGCTTTTGCAATTACCAACGCCGATGATAAAAACGGAATGGTCATGCTTCAAAATACTAAAGCCAACAAAAAAACTTATGCTTTAAAACAAATGGCTGATTTTAAAGCCAAAATTCTTGAAAATAGGTTTAGTGGTTTGTATCTCACTATTGATGAAATTGATGTTTATTTTAAGATGGTTGGTTCTTTTAATGCCTATAATCTACTCGCTTGTTATGCAATTTCAATTTTATTGGAACAAGATAAGCTGAATGTGCTTACCGTTTTAAGCAGCTTAACCGGTGCCGAAGGAAGGTTTGATTACATGGTTTCTCCCCAAGGAATAATCGGGATTGTAGATTATGCACATACACCCGATGCTGTAGAAAACGTGCTGAGTACTATTGCTAATATTAGAAAAGGAAATGAGCAAGTTATAACGGTGCTTGGTTGTGGTGGCGATAGAGACAAAACCAAAAGGCCTGTAATGGCCCAGGTTGCTTGCGATTGGAGCGATAAAGTCATATTAACCTCTGATAATCCCAGAACAGAAAATCCACAAACGATACTTGCTGAAATGGAAAAAGGAGTATCGCCAACCAATCAGCGCAAAACTTTAAGTATTGTAGATAGAAAAGAAGCAATTAAAGCAGCTTGTCATCTAGCAAATGCTGGCGACATTATTTTGATAGCTGGAAAAGGGCATGAAAAATATCAAGAAATTAATGGGGTTAGACATGATTTTGACGACAAAAAAATATTGACCGAACAACTTAATCTGATCAACTAATGTTATATTTATTATTCGAATATCTGTATAAAAACTATGATTTTCCTGGATTAAGGTTGTTTCAATACCTTACTTTCAGATCGTCTTTAGCTATCATCCTGTCGTTGTTTATCACTACGGTATACGGTCGCAGACTTATCGATTATCTGCAACGCAAACAAGTGGGCGAAACCGTAAGGAATTTAGGTTTAGATGGTCAAATTCAAAAGCAGGGAACCCCAACGATGGGCGGAATAATAATTTTGTTGGGTATTTTAATTCCAACCCTATTATTCGCAAACCTTACCAATATATATGTGATCTTAATGATCATTACTACAATTTGGATGGGGGTAATTGGCTTTGTTGATGATTACATCAAAGTGTTTAAGAAAAATAAAGAAGGTTTAGCCGGAAAATTTAAAGTGATTGGTCAAGTGGGTTTGGCAATTATTGTAGGACTTACCATGTTTTATCACCCTAATATTGTGGTTAGACAAACGGTGGATGAAACAAAAACAGTTAAAAGTACCGTGCCAATGGTACAGAGACAAAAAGGAGAAAGCTATTATTATACCCAAGATGTAAAATCGACTAAAACCAATGTGCCATTTTATAAAAATAATGAGTTCGATTACGCCAAGGTACTTAAGTTTTTAGGTAATGATTACCAAAAATATGCAGTTATAGTATTCTTGTTATTTGTCATTACAATTGTTACGGCAGTGTCTAATGGAGCAAACCTTACCGATGGGATTGATGGTTTGGCTACAGGTACTTCAGCCATCATCGGTATTACCTTAGGTATTTTAGCTTATGTATCTGGAAATACAGTAATCGCCGATTATTTAAATATCATGTATATCCCAAATTCTGGGGAGCTTATCATTTTTGCTGGTGCTTTTGTGGGTGCCTGTGTTGGTTTTTTGTGGTATAATTCTTATCCGGCACAAATATTTATGGGCGATACTGGAAGTTTAACGATAGGCGGTATCATCGCGGTTTTTGCCATCATGATACGCAAAGAATTGCTAATTCCTATTTTGTGTGGTGTTTTCTTAGTAGAGGTTTTATCCGTTACCCTACAGGTTGCCTATTTTAAATACACAAAAAAACGCTTTGGTGAGGGTAAAAGAATATTTTTAATGGCTCCGATACACCATCATTATCAGAAAAAAGGATACCACGAGGCTAAAATTGTAACACGGTTTTGGATCATAGGAATTATGTTGGCCATTATAACTTTTGTAACCTTAAAACTACGCTAATGAGAAAAGGAAGAATAGTGATTCTTGGTGCTGGAGAAAGTGGAGTAGGTGCGGCAATTTTGGCTCAAAAACATGGTTTTGAAGTTTTTGTTTCAGACTTTGGTGGCATAGCCGATGTCTATAAAAATGCCTTACTGGAGCTAAATGTTCCTTTTGAGGAGAAACAACATACCCCCGAATTGATTTTAAATGCGAATGAGGTTATAAAAAGCCCTGGTATTCCAACAACTGCGCCAATAGTTAAAGCTTTGTCCGACAAAAATATACCAGTAATCTCAGAAATTGAATTTGCCAAGCGTTATACTAACGCCAAAACAATTTGCATTACTGGTTCAAACGGTAAATCGACAACCACAATGCTTACCTACCATATTTTAAAAAATGCTGGTTTAAATGTAGGCTTGGCCGGAAACATTGGACAAAGCTTTGCAGCACAAGTAGCCAACGCCAATTTCGACTGGTATGTTTTGGAAATCTCGAGCTTTATGCTTGATGATATGTATGATTTTAAGGCTGATATATCGGTTTTATTAAATATTACCCCCGACCATTTAGATCGCTACAATTACAAGTTAGAAAATTATGCAGCATCTAAAATGCGCATTGTACAAAATCAAACTGCTAATGATGTCTTTATCTATTGTGCCGATGATGAGGAAATTAATAAAGCAATGCAACATATCAAGATAGATGCTAAACAACTTCAGTTTTCTATTTTAAAAAATGTTCAAAACGGCGCTTTTCTTCATCAAAATAACCTAAACATCAAATTATCTACTAAAGAACCATTTACTATGTCAATTTCAGAACTAGCCTTACAAGGAAAACACAACATCTACAATTCTATGGCTTCGGGCATAGTAGCAAAGGTTTTAGATCTTCGCAATGATACCATTCGTCAAAGTATGAGCGAATTTAAAAATATTGATCACCGTTTGGAGTTTGTGGCTAAAATATCAGGTGTTTCCTACATCAACGACTCTAAAGCGACCAATGTAAACTCTACTTGGTATGCGCTAGAAAGTGTTGGAACCGAGGTGGTTTTAATTATGGGAGGCGTTGATAAAGGCAATGATTATCATATGCTTAAAGATTTGGTGCGTAGCAAGGTAAAGGCAATTGTATGTTTAGGTAAAGACAACAAAAGTATCCACGATGCTTTTGAAGATGATGTTGACATCATTGTGAATACATTTTCGGCTAAAGAAGCTGTACAAGTTGCTTATCATTTGGCTACAAAAGGAGATACTGTATTACTGTCGCCAGCTTGTGCAAGTTTCGATTTGTTTAAGAATTATGAGGATAGAGGGAACCAATTTAAAACTGCAGTAAAAGAACTATAGTGATGTTTAATATCAACTCAATTTTAGCAAAAACAAAGGGTGATAGATGGATTTGGATCATTATCATCATGCTTTCTATGATTTCTATAGTGGCAGTATATAGTGCCACTGGAGCTATTGCCTACAAGAAAGAGGTGTCGGTAGAAAAATATTTGTTATACAAACATGTAATTTTTGTGTTTTTGGGTATTGCAATGATCTATATTGCTCATTTGCTAGATTATAAGTACTACGCTGGTATTTCTAAAGTTTTAATGATCATCACTATTCCTTTGTTATTTTATACTTTAATATTTGGGAGTAACATTAACGATGCAGCACGCTGGGTAAAAATTCCGATAATTGGATTAACGTTTCAAACTTCCGATTTGGCAAAATTAGCATTGATTACTTTTTTGGCAAGAATGCTTACCAAAAAGCAGGAAAACATCAAGGACGTTAAAAATGCATTTCTACCTATAATGGGTTCGGTATGCCTTGTCTTTATTTTAATTGCATTGGCAAATTTATCTACCGCGTTGATGCTGTTTGGCGTAAGTATTTTATTGCTCATTATTGGCCGCATAAGTATTAAACAAATAATAATTGTGTGTGCTGGTGGTATTGTATTATTCCTATTTGTTATATTCTTAGGCCCGCGAAGAGATACATATAAGTCTCGTATCAACGCATATTTTCACCCAGAGTTACAGCACTCTGATAAAACGTATCAGTCTGATCATTCCAAAATAGCTTTGGCTAGTGGTGGTTTATTTGGAAAAGGACCTGGAAACAGTACTGAAAGAAATTTTTTACCTCATCCATATTCAGATTTTATTTTTGCCATTATCATTGAGGAATATGGTACAGTAGGTGGTTTAGCCATTGTGATATTGTACTTGGTTTTACTGTACCGATGTGTTCGTATTGTAAATCGAAGTCCAAAAGCTTTTGGTGCTTTGCTTGCCGCAGGTTTAAGTTTTAGCTTAACTATTCAGGCTTTTGCAAATATGGCGGTTGCTGTTGGTTTAGGTCCAGTAACTGGGGTTCCGTTACCATTGGTAAGTATGGGCGGCACTTCTATGATATTTACGAGTATTGCCTTTGGAATTATTTTAAGTGTAAGTAAAGACGTAGAAGAATATAACAGTAAAAAAGAAAAGGTAATTGTGGGCGAAATACCCGAAATGGCCTAATTAAATTGAATAAAGAAAATTTAAATGAATAATTTCCCAAAAATTATCATATCTGGTGGTGGCACTGGCGGGCATATTTTTCCCGCCATAGCCATAGCCAATGCCCTAAAAATTATTTCGCCAAATTGTGAAATATTATTTGTGGGTGCTATAGGCAGAATGGAGATGGAAAAAGTTCCTGCAGCCGGATATAAAATTGAGGGTTTAACTATAAGTGGAATACAACGCGGCTCTATTTTAAAAAATTTAACCCTTCCTTTTAAATTGATTTCTAGTTTACGCAAAGCGATGAAGTTGATTTCAAATTTTAAACCGGATGTGGTGGTTGGGGTAGGGGGTTATGCCTCTGGCCCTATATTGTATGCTGCCTCTTTAAAAAACATCCCTTACCTTATTCAAGAACAAAATTCTTATGCAGGAATAACCAACAAGTTTTTGGCAAAAAATGCCGATAAAATTTGCGTTGCTTTTGATGGTATGGAACAGTTTTTTCCAGCCGATAAAATTTTAAAAACAGGAAATCCGGTACGTAAAGAGGTGATAGCAATTGAAGGTAAGCATCATGCTGGTGCCGAATTGTTGAAACTCGATCCTTTAAAGAAAACTATCTTAATAACTGGCGGAAGCTTAGGCGCAGGCACGCTAAATAAAAGTATTGAAAAACATTTGCCAGAAATTATCGCACAAGATTTCCAGTTGATATGGCAAACGGGCAAATTCTATTATAAAGGCATTATTGAACGTTTGGGTTTAAATTATCATCCTAATGTTTGCATTTTAGAGTTTTTAAATCAAATGGATTTGGCTTATGCAGCGGCAGATATTATCATTTCTCGTGCAGGCGCTGGTACTATTGCCGAACTTTGCTTTGTGCAAAAGCCGGTAATTTTAGTGCCATCGCCCAATGTTGCCGAAGATCATCAAACAAAAAATGCAATGGCTTTAGCAAAAAATCAAGCTGCCATATTACTGAAAGATAGCGCTGCTGAAGATACTTTAGTTGCCGAAGCTTTAAAGTTATTGCAAGACAAATCACACAGTGATATATTGGGCAAAAACATCAGTAAAATGGCATTGAAAGATGCTGATGTAATTATTGCAAACGAAGTATTAAAATTGATTAAATAATGGAGCTAGTGAATATAAATAAGGTATATTTTGTAGGTATTGGCGGTATTGGCATGAGTGCTTTAGCTCGCTATTTTGCTAAACGTGGTTGCTTGGTTTGCGGCTACGATAAAACGTGTACCACTTTAACTTCAACTCTAGAGCAAGAAGGAATTACCGTTACTTACTCAGATGAAGTATCGGCTATACCTACCGAATTTTCTGTAAATGCTACTGATACTTTGGTTGTTTATACGCCTGCTATACCTAAAAATTCAAATCTATTAAATTACTTTAAGGATCATAATTTCAGCCTTAAAAAGCGCTCAGAAGTTTTAGGCATCATTAGCCAAGGCATGTACTGCATCGCCGTAGCGGGTACCCATGGCAAAACGACAACTTCATCTATGTTAGCGCATATTTTAACCGATACTGGTTTTGATTGTACCGCTTTTTTGGGGGGTATAAGTACCAATTATAATTCAAACGTTTTGTTTGGTAAAAATAATGTTGTGGTAATTGAGGCTGATGAGTACGATCGTTCTTTTCTTACCTTACATCCAGATGTGGCCATAGTAACCTCTATGGATGCTGATCATTTGGATATATATGGAGATCAAAGCCATTTGCACGAATCGTTTCATTTATTTGTAAACCAATTGAAAACAGACGGAAAGTTGTTTGTTAAGGAAGGTTTGCCCTTAGATGGAATAACTTACAGTGCAAATTCAAATTCGGCCATTAAGGCAAGTAATGTACACGTAAAAGATGGAAATTTTGTTTTCGATTTTGAAGACGGATACAACAAAATATCTAACCTAAGTTTAGCTATGCCGGGGATGCACAATGTAGAAAACGTGGTTGCTGCCATGGGTGTTGCGCTTAGCTTAGGTATCCATCCTGAAAGTATAAAGAAAGCTGTAGCTTCTTTTAAGGGAGTAAAAAGACGTTTTGAGAAGATTGTAAACACACCCTTACATGTTTATATTGATGATTATGCGCATCATCCAGAAGAATTAAGAGCCTGTTTTAACGCAGTTAGACAATTGCATCCTGGAAAAAAACTGACTGCAATTTTTCAACCACATTTGTTTACCCGCACACGCGATTTCGCTGATGATTTTGCCAAAGTGTTAAGTACGGTTGATGAATTGATTTTGTTAGAAATTTATCCTGCCAGAGAATTGCCAATTGAAGGAATTAATTCGCAATATTTATTAGATAAAATAACACTTCCCAATAAAAAGTTACTCACCAAGGATGAAGTTTTGCAATATGTTCAACATCATAATCTCGAATTACTTTTAACCGTTGGTGCAGGAGACATTGATACCTTGATACAACCTTTAAAAAACATATTAGATCATGCTTAAATCGATCAATTGGAAGGCCATTTTTAAAACCTTTGCTTGGCTTGTTTGCTTGGCAGGATTGGTGGTGCTGATGAGTTTTATAGAGCGTAAAAAGCAAGAGGTAAAATGTACCAAGATAGAAATCATCATTCCTGGTGCTAATAATTTTATTGAACGAGAAGAAATTGATGAAATTCTCTCCTCTAGTTATGGTAGCTTGGTGGGAAAGAATTTATCACAAATCAATATTCATCAAGTAGAAAATGCAATAAAAGCTAATCCATACATCGCTTTTGTAAAGGTGTATGCCGACATGGATGGCGTAATTAATATCGAAATAAAACAACGGCAGCCGGTTCTCAGAATTATTAATGCCGGCGGACAAGATTTTTATGTTGATGAAGTTGGATTAAAAATTCCTGTTTCTTCTAATTATACAGCAAATGTTTTGGTAGCCACCGGAAATATTTTGGAAGGTTTTAGTGGAAAAACAGATACTTTGTTTACTGTGGTCGCTAAAAACCTTTATAAAGCTGCTTTATATGCTAAAAAAGATAGCTTGTGGGATGCGCAATTTGAACAATTTTATGTAAATGAAAAAAGTGACATCGAAATTGTTCCAAGAGTTGGCATTCAGCGTATAATTTTGGGCAATGCCGATTCGCTTGCCGTTAAAATGAAAAATTTATTGGCTTTTTATCAACAAGCGATGCCAAAAGTTGGTTGGGATGCTTATAAAACCATAAATTTGAAATATATAAATCAGATAGTTTGCGAGAAGTACGATTCTTTGGCTGTAAATAGCACTATTCAGTCTCTTCCATTAGATAGCAATTTGATTGTAAAAAAAGCAGTTGATTCTGCAGTTAAAAAAACTGTAGCTCAAGAAATAAAGAAGATTGCCTCGAAAAGCGTCGAAAATCCCGCAGTTTCAAAACCAACGGATCAAAAAGATAAAACAAAAACACTAGAAATAAAACCAAAACAAACAACACCAAAAAAACAAGAAACCCCTAAAGTTAAAGAAACAAAAGCAGCTACCACTTCCACTAAAAAAGTTGCCGTTGTAAAAGAAAAAGTTAGCACCAAAAAAATTAATTAAAAATATTCAATATTAGAGTTATGGCCAAAGAAAAATCTACTATTCAGTCACCAATCGTTGTAGGATTGGATATTGGAACAACAAAAATTTGTGTAATTGTTGGACGCAGAACAGCACACAATAAAATAGAAGTTTTAGGTATCGGAAAAGCTGATTCGGCAGGGGTTACACGCGGTGTGGTTTCCAATATCCAAAAAACCGTTCAGGGCATTGAAGCAGCAGTAGAACTTGCTAGCGCACAATCTAATGTCGAAATTCGTGTAGTAAACGTAGGTATTGCTGGTCAGCATATCAAGAGTTTACAACATCGCGGTATCTTAACACGTAGAGATTTTAATACCGAAATCAGTAAAAAAGATATCGATAAGTTGGTAGATGATATGTTTAAGTTGGTCATGCCTCCAGGCGAGGAAATTATACATGTGTTACCACAAGAGTTTACCATCGATAATGAACCTGGTATTAAAGACCCTGTGGGTATGGCTGGTGTGCGTTTAGAAGCTAATTTCCATATCATTTCAGGCCAAATCACTGCTATTAAAAATATTATGCGTTGTGTAACTAATGCTGGTTTGCAAACGCAAGATTTGATTTTAGAACCACTTGCTTCATCTGAGTCGGTATTGAGCGATGATGAAAAAGAAGCAGGTGTATGCTTGGTTGATATTGGCGGTGGTACAACTGATATCGCTATCTTTCATGAGGGTATCATTCGTCATACTGCCGTTATTCCTTTTGGCGGAAATAGTGTTACAGAGGACATTAGAGAGGGGTGTTCTGTGATGCGTAATCAGGCCGAATTGTTAAAAACTCGTTTTGGTTCTGCACTTGCAGATGAAAATAAAGAAAATGAGATTATTTGTGTACCTGGATTACGTGGTCGCGAGCCTAAAGAGATTTCAGTTAAAAACTTAGCATATGTAATCCAAGCACGAATGGAAGAAATTGTTGAGCATGTATATTATGAAATTAAATCATCTGGCTACGAGAAAAAATTAATTGGTGGAATTGTAATTACAGGTGGTGGTGCGTTGTTAAAACATTTAAACTTATTGGTTCAATCGGTTACTGGTTTAGATTGTCGCGTGGGTTATCCAAACGAACACTTAAACAAATACGAAAATATGCCAAAATCTGTTTATGAAGACTTAAGAAGTCCGATGTATGCTACAACGATTGGTCTTTTAATTAAAGGTATTCAAAAGGCAGAAGAGGTGCTTGAAGAAATGAAGCAACCTGGAGTTTTTGTGGATAAATCTAGCTCGATTACTGACCCAAAAAAACGAGAATCTTTTTTGGAGAGATTGGTAAAGAAAACCACTGATTTTATCAAGGACGATATGAATGTTAGTGATGAAGAATATACAAAACCGTAATATTTTTCCACAATTTGCATTTTTTCCACTTTTTTAACAATTGTGGAAAACCATTGTTAAAAAAGTGTTAATATTACAGAAGAGATGAACAGAAAATTTCAAAATTTAAACAGCTGATTCATAAGGATATGAAGTTCGAAATGTTAAAAGATAAATCCTCAATCATCAAAGTAATTGGTGTTGGTGGCGGCGGAGGTAATGCGGTAAACCATATGTATCGCCAAGGCATTACTGGTGTAGACTTTATTATTTGTAATACAGATGCACAAGCTTTAGAGTCTAGTCCTATTCCAAATAAGGTACAATTAGGGGCGAGTTTAACAGAGGGAATGGGCGCAGGCTCTATACCTGAAGTTGGTAAAAACTCTGCTATCGAAAATATTGACGATGTGAAAGCAATGTTGGGTAGTACTACCAAAATGCTTTTTATCACTGCAGGAATGGGTGGAGGTACCGGAACTGGTGCAAGTCCAATAATTGCTCAGGCTGCAAAAGAGCTTGATATATTAACCGTAGCAATCATCACAACCCCGTTTTCTTTTGAAGGCAAAAGACGTAAAATGCAGGCCGATGATGGATTGGATGAATTAAAAAAATATGTTGACTCCTACCTTGTAATTTCAAATGATAGGTTACGCGAAATATTTGGAAATCTTACCTTAGGTTCTGCTTTTGCTCAAGCTGATGATATTTTAACAACAGCCGCAAAAGGAATTGCTGAAATAATTACTGTTCCAGGTTATATTAATGTTGATTTTAAAGATGTGCGCACGGTAATGAAAGACAGTGGCGTGTCTATCATGGGAAGCTATGCTGCATCAGGTGAAAATAGAGCGTTATCCGCTGTTGAAGGCGCACTTGCATCTCCATTGTTAAAAGACAATGAGATTGAAGGTGCTAGATATATTTTATTAAATATTAGTTCGGGTCTTCGAGAAGTAACCATGGACGAAGTAACTATAATCACAGATTTTATTCAAGATAAAGCAGGCCTTTCTGCTGATTTAATTTGGGGTAACTGCATTGACGAAACGCTAGAAGATAAATTGTCTGTTACCATTATTGCTACAGGTTTTCAAACCACAGAACAACGTGCAAAAGATAAACAAAATATCAAAAAAATATCTTTACTTACTCCTGAGGAAACACCTCTAATAAAACCAATAGAGCCTGTAAACTCTTTTATCGAAACTAAGGAGGAAGAAAGCCAAGAATTAATTGTTGATGCTGGTATTGTTTTAAAAACAGAGGTTGTACAGCCAGATTTGTTTGGTGATCTTTTTAGTTCTACCAAAAAAATATATACAGAATTAGAAGAACCTGTTAGTTCCACTTTTGTTCATCAACTGGTTCAAGAAGAAACGCAGGTAGAAAATCTACCTGAGGCTAACTTTGAGTTTGAAGTAAAAATTGCTGAAACTGATTTTGTTTTTGATACTCCGATAGCGAGTTTAGATGTTCAAGAATTCACGCAAATCAATTCGTCTGAAGAAGAGCTAGAAAATCAAGAGATCGATGAAGATAAAAATGATGATTCTATTGAGGATCAGCTTAGAAAATCTAAAGAGAGAATTTTAAGACTCAAAGATTTAAGCATGAAATTGCGCACCGCAAATGGGCTTCAAGAACTAGAAAGCGAACCGGCTTATAAGCGTAAGCAAATGCAATTTCAGCAAGTTCAGCATTCGTCAGAGTCGCAGGTTTCGAGATTTACTTTAAGTAATGATGAAGATGGATCAACCGAAATTAGACCTAACAACTCTTTTTTACACGATAACGTTGACTAACCATAGTTAATAAAAATACTAAACCCTTAGCACGTAAATTGTTGAGGGTTTTTTTGATGAAAAACCTCTATGCTTAACAGTTGCTAAATAGGTTTTTATAGATTAAATTTGTCAAATAATAAAAAAGATTACACCATTAAATATAATTACATTGGATATTTTCGATAAAGTAGCAAAACGCATGGGTCCAATAGGACAACATCAAAAATGGTCTCATGGATATTTCTCTTTTCCTAAATTAGAAGGAGAAATTGCCCCACACATGAATTTTAGAGGCAAAGAACATTTGGTTTGGAGCTTAAATAACTATTTAGGTTTAGCGAATCATCCAGAAGTTAGAAAAGCCGACGAACAAGGTGCCGCAGAATTTGGTATGGCCTATCCAATGGGTGCCCGTATGATGTCTGGAAATTCAAAATACCACGAACAATTAGAACACGAGCTTGCTTCTTTTGTGGGTAAGTCGGACGCTTTCTTGCTCAATTTCGGGTATCAAGGAATGGTTTCTATTATAGATGCTTTGGTAGATAGAAATGATGTAGTAGTCTATGACGGAGAGTCTCATGCTTGTATTGTAGATGGCCTACGTCTTCATATGGGCAAACGTTTTGTATATAAACATAACGATATAGAAGACGCCCGTAAACAATTAGACCGTGCTACTAAATTAGTAGAAAAAACTGGGGGAGGTATTTTGTTAATCACCGAAGGTGTTTTCGGGATGTCGGGTGCACAAGGTAAATTAAAAGAAATAATAGCGCTTAAAAAAGAATTTAGTTTTCGATTGTTGATCGATGATGCTCACGGTTTTGGCACAATGGGCGCTACAGGAGCAGGTACGCACGAAGCACAAAATTGTATAGATGGAGTAGATATCTATTTTTCAACTTTCGCCAAATCTATGGCTGGAATTGGTGCTTTTGTAGCTTCAACAGAGGAAATAACTAATTTCTTTAGATACAACATGCGTTCGCAAACTTTTGCTAAAGCTTTGCCAATGCCAATGGTTATTGGTTTATTAAAGCGTTTGGAACTATTAAAAAATAATCCAGAGCTAAGAGAAAAATTATGGAGCGTAGCCACTGCTTTGCAAAATGGTTTACGTGAACGTGGCTTTGATATCGGTGTTACCGATACCGTAGTTACTCCTGTTTTCTTGAAAGGAGAATTATCTGAAGCAACAGCTTTAACCATGGATTTAAGAGAAAATTATAGCATTTTCTGTTCTATTGTTGTTTATCCTGTTATTCCTAAAGGGCTGATAGAATTGAGGCTTATTCCAACTGCAGTACATACTTTAGAAGATGTGCAACGTACTTTAGATGCTTTTAGTGAAGTTTCTGAAAAACTGAAAAGTGGATATTATTTAGAACATAAATTTGCCGCTAGCTAAACAAAAAAAAGACCTTTAATTAATTAAAGGTCTTTTTTTTAATTTATAGTTAACGCTACAAAATAATTATAAGCCTCATTTCGGAGTTAAAAATGTTATAAACTCATAAAATGTGGAAAAAATTATGCTTTTGAGCCTTTTTTGTTGATTTTAAAATTTTTTAATTAAAATAATCGTCTTAATTTAGTACTTGAGAATTAATCAATATCAAATCAAAACCTTAAAAAATTAAAGGAGTAATTGGACAATGAAAAAATTTAATGAAGTAAAAGCACTTATTGCAGCTTTAGAAGCTGATGCAGACAAATTTTACAACAAATCTAACAGTGCTGCTGGAACTCGTGTACGTAAAGGTATGCAAGATCTTAAAAATTTAGCTCAAAGCATTCGTCTTGAAATTCAAGAAACTAAAAACAAAGCATAAACTGCTACGTTTTTAATCTGAAAAGCGCCTGTTTACCAAGGCGCTTTTTTTATGCTCAAAACTTTCGTTTAGGCTTCTATTGCGTTAAGTTGTACAGCAATACTTTCCTTTAATGCTGTGCTTGCTTTTACTAAGGGTAAGCGCACAACATCGTTGCAGATACCTAGTTGCTTTAGCGCTGCTTTAACACCTGCAGGGTTACCTTCTGCAAACATCAACCTTGTTATTTCTAATAAACTTAAATGCGAAGGCAATGCTTCGGCATATTTCCC
Source organism: Sphingobacteriaceae bacterium (assembly GCA_947460275.1). Taxonomy (GTDB): domain Bacteria; phylum Bacteroidota; class Bacteroidia; order Sphingobacteriales; family Sphingobacteriaceae; genus Pedobacter. The sequence goes on from CANHHZ010000012.1 coordinate 13,710, forward strand.
ACTTAAGCACAATCTAACCATATCAGATAGGTGTCTCGGCAGGGCGTTGCCTACAACAGAAATAACGCCAACAGCACCTATGCTCACCATTGGTAATGCTATAGGGTCATCTCCCGAAATCAACAAAAAGTCTTCCGGTTTATCTCTCATTATCTGGTTAAACTGATCAAAACTTCCCGAGGCTTCTTTGATTCCAATAATATTTTTAAAATCAAAGGCCAACTTACAAGTTATTTCAGGGCTTATACTAGTTCCTGTACGTCCTGGCACATTATATAAAATTATAGGCAAGGAACTCGCTTCACTCAAATACTTGTAATGTTGGTAAATACCTTCTTGGGTTGGTTTATTGTAATAAGGACTAACAGAAAGTACGGCGCTATAGTTGTTGTTGTTAAAATTTTTAATGTCTTCGGCAACTGATAACGTACTATTGCCACCAATACCGGCTACCAATGGTAGGCGTCCGTCGTTAATCTCAGCGGTAAAATCCCAGATTTTCTTCTTCTCTTCTTTGCTCAATGTAGCTGTTTCACCAGTCGTACCTAAGGATACTAGGTAGTCTACTCCTCCATCCACCAAATGATTGATCAGATTTTTCAATCCCTGATAATCAACGCTTTTATCTGTGTTAAAAGGTGTAACCAAAGCCACACCAGTACCGTGAAATTTTCCCATTTTTAGTTATTATTTCAATTGTTAATTAAAGTTCAAACAATCATTTTAATTTTGCATTTGTAAATTCATAAAATTTTATTCGACCATTTTCATTAGCTCATCTTCGTCAATCAAAGGTATGTTCAACTTTGTAGCTTTTTCTAATTTAGAGGGGCCCATATTATCACCAGCTACCAAATAATTTAGTTTTGCAGAAATGCCACTTAAAATTTTACCTCCATTTTCTTCTATAATTATTTTAAGTTCTTCTCTGCTATGCTTTTCAAAAACTCCCGAAATTACAAATGTTTTTTCGTTTAATTTATCACTTTGCAATGGTATTGAATTTTCTTTTATTTCAAACTGAAGCCCTTCGGTTTTCAAAAATTCAATTTGTGCTAAATGCTCTGTTTTTGAAAAGTATTCTTTAATGCTTTCTGCAATGCGAATTCCAATTTCATCTATTGCTATAAGTTCTTCGAGTGATGCATTGGCTAGGTTGTTTATTGTTTTAACGCCTTTTGCTAGTTTTTTGGCAACCGTTTCGCCAACATAGCGTATGCCTAAACCAAAAAGTACTTTTTCAAAAGGCATTTGTTTAGATTGTTCAATCCCCTTCAGCATATTTTCGATTGATTTTTCGCCAAATCTTTCTATTTGTTTAAGTTCTTGAGCCTTGGTGTGCAAAGTATACAAATCGCCAATGTTGGCAATTAATCCTTTTTGGTAAAAATTTTCAATGGTTTCATCGCCTAATCCATCTATGTTCATGGCCTTTCTACCAATAAAATGCTGTATTTTGCCTACAATTTGCGGCGGGCAACCATCTTCATTTAAACAATAATAAGCAACCTCTCCCTCTTTTCTAACCAACCTAGAACCACACTCTGGGCAATGCGTTACATAGGCAATAGGCTTTGCGTTGGCAATCCTTTTATCTAAGTTAACCTTAATTATCTTGGGTATAATTTCACCACCTTTTTCTACATAAACGGTATCTTTTTCGTGTAAATTGAGTCTTTTTATTTCATCTGCATTGTGCAGGGTTGCTCTTTTTACTGTGGTACCAGCCAATAAAACAGGTTCAAGGTTGGCAACAGGAGTTACTGCGCCAGTACGGCCAACTTGGTAAGTTACTTTTTCTAAAACAGTTTCAACTTCGGCGGCTTTGTATTTGTAAGAAATGGCCCAACGTGGCGATTTTGCCGTAAAACCAAGTTCTTGTTGTTGGGCATAGTTGTTTACTTTAATTACAATTCCGTCAATATCATAACTCAGTTTAAAGCGTTTTTCTTCCCATTGAGCAATAAAAGCAAGAATATCATCAATATTTTGGCTAATTTGAGTATGCTCGCAAACTGGGAAGCCCCACTTTTTCACATTTTCCAAACTTTCCCAATGGGTTTTAAACAATTGCTTTTCGCTATTTAAGCCATATAAAAAGCAGTCTAAAGGTCGTTTGCTTACCTCTTTAGAATCTTGCATTTTTACGGTTCCAGCGGCAAAATTTCGCGGATTTGCATAAGGTACTTCACCAATTTCTTCGCGTTCTTTATTTAGTTTTTCAAAAGCTGCACGATGCATAAATACTTCGCCTCGTATTTCAAATGTGTCAGGAATGTTTTGTTCTTTAACCCAATGCGGAATGCTGTGTATGGTTTTAATGTTGTTGGTTACATCGTCGCCTTTGCTGCCATCTCCGCGAGTTACAGCTCGTGCCAATTTGCCGTTTTCGTAAGTTAAACTTATCGATAAACCGTCAAATTTCAATTCGCAAACGTACTCAAAATCATCGCCAATGGCTTTTCTCACCCGCTCGTCAAAATCTCTTAAATCTTGTTCGTTGTACGTGTTGCCCAACGATAGCATTGGCCATTTGTGTTGTACCGAAACAAAGTTTTTGGTAATGTCCCCCCCAACTTTTTGGGTAGGCGAGTTTGGGTTGGCAAATTCAGGATATTTATTTTCGAGACCTACCAGCTCATCTAATTTTTTGTCAAACTCATAATCTTCTATCGTTGGCATGGCCAAAACATAGTAATTATAAGTGTGTTGGTTAAGTTCTTTAACCATCGCATCCATTTGTTTTTTTACTTCAAAATCTGACATGCAACAAATATAAAAAAACGGCTCAAACCCTAAGTTTATTTTTTCCGAAAAGCAAATTAAAAGCTCTTTTTAAGGTAAGCCCTGCTGTACACTTTACTTCGTTTCGCTCGTGCTCGTTTCCATCAGGTTTATGTAACCAAATGTTTTACAATAAATAAACAGTTTGGCGCTTAAACCGACATCTGTTGTTTAATTTCGTCAAAAATGATTTGGTAATTTTTGGCTAACGATAATTTGTAAAGGCCAAGTTGTTCGGTTAATAAATTTACGGTTTCTTCGCTAAAAGGGTGTGCCCATAAGCGCATGCAAATTCGTTGCAAGGCATAGCTTATGTTTTCTAGCTTTTCATAGCTAAATAAGTAACGACTTGTTTTAAAACTGTTTAAAAATTTAAAGAATCTTTCGGTATCAATTATATTGTTTTTGGCTAAAAAATCGTTTAATAATTCGTGTTCAACATTGTTTAAATGATTATAAAATTCCTCAATGTTTACTTGGTTTTCTTTAACCAAAAGGTGGTCTAAAATAAGTTCTACGCCAATGTGTGCCAAAAATGATGGCCTAACGGGACTGTTTGATAAAATTGGCAGAAGTAATTGCCTTAGTTCGTGAGTTTGCACTTCGAAAAAAGCCGACGAATGAAATAATTTATCTACCTCCAAATGGCGTTTCCAACCTATAATTATTTCGTTTAAGTTAGGTTTAGTTGCAAATAAATGTTCGTTTTTTTGGGGGTGCAAATTCCAGGTTTTATTTGCATTTTTAAGTAAATCGGGCAAAACGGTTCCAATAACTGTATTTGAGCTTTGGGTGCTTTTTTCGAAATAATAATGCGAAAGGAAATTCATGTTGTAAATATAGTTTTTATGTCTTCGATTAAATGAATATAAGTTCCGCTTTCTGCTTTCTGCTTAAAAAACTATCTTTGCCACATAAACAAACAAATAATGACAAATTTTGTAGACGAATTGCGTTGGCGTGGAATGTTGCACGACATCATGCCAAATACCGAGCAAAAACTAAATGAAGGGATGTGTAGTGGTTATATTGGTTTTGATCCGACTGCAGATTCTTTGCATGTAGGTCATCTTACCCAAATTATGACTCTGATTCACTTTCAACGAGCAGGGCATAAGCCAGTAGCCTTGGTTGGTGGTGCTACAGGTATGGTTGGCGATCCATCCGGAAAATCGGCCGAGCGTAATTTGTTAACCACTGATGTATTAAACCTTAATTTGGCTCAAATTGAGAAACAGTTGAGTCATTTTTTAGATTTTGGGACTGGGGCAAATGCCGCTAAAATGGTAAACAATGCCGATTGGTTTAAAAACATGAGCTTTTTAGATTTTATTCGTGATGTAGGTAAACACATTACGGTAAATTATATGATGGCAAAAGACAGCGTAAAAAAACGTTTAGAAGGCGAAACTGGAATGTCTTTTACCGAATTTAGCTACCAATTGGTGCAGGGTTACGATTTTTATTATTTATGGAAAAATCACGATTGCACCATACAAATGGGTGGCTCCGATCAATGGGGTAATATAGTTACCGGAACCGAACTTATTAGAAGAAAAGGTGCAGGTACAGCCTATGCAATAACTACCCAGTTGATTAAAAAAACAGATGGCACCAAGTTTGGCAAAACCGAAAGTGGCGCAATTTGGCTCGATCCAGAAAAAACATCGCCCTACAAATTTTATCAATTTTGGTTAAATTCTTCAGATAGTGACGTAAAAGCTTGGATAAGAATATTTACATTAAAAACCCAACAAGAAATTGAAGAATTAGAGCGCCAGCATGATGAAGCGCCACATTTACGAATTTTACAAAAGGCATTAGCCCAAGATATTACCATAAGAACTCATTCTGAAGCTGCTTTAGAAACAGCCATAAAAACCTCAGAATTTTTGTTTGGAAATGGCGATTTAGCCTTTTTGGAAACGTTGAATGAAAAAAGTGTATTAGATATTTTTGAAGGTGTACCTCAATTCTCTATTGCTAAGAACGAACTCGAGCATGGAATCGATGTGGCTACCTTGTTGGCAGAGAAAGCAAGTGTTTTTCCGTCAAAAGGCGAGGTTAAAAAAACCATCCAAGGTGGAGGTTTAAGCATCAACAAAGAAAAAGTAGCTGATATTTTAAGTACCTACGGCGTTGCTAATTTAATTAACAACAAGTTTATTGTGGTGCAAAAAGGCAAAAAAAACTATTTCCTTTTAATTGCTCAATAACACTGCCCCTTTACAGTAAAATCTATGGAATATGCTATAGATTTTTTTTTGTGAACGTTTTTTTAATCAGACAAAATGTATATATTTGTGTATAATTGTCTGCTATGAAAAAGAAACTTGATTCCAATCAAAGCCTTCAAGAGCCTATGGTGGCTTATGGTGTGGTTAATCAAACACCATTATTTGCAATAATGGGTCATCAATTTTCCGATGCCACAGATTTTGATTTGCTTAAACTTGCTCGTAAAGGCGTTTCAAAAAAATCATTATTGGCTTTGGCTAAGCAAATTTCTTTTACCATCGAAGAAATTGCAGCCGTATTACATATTTCAGAACGTACCTTGCAACGTTATACGCCAAGTACTTTAGTTAAAACCGAATACGCTGATAGGGCCATAGAGCTAGCTCGTTTATACGAGCGTGGAATTGAAGTATTAGGTAGCATAGCTGCATTTAATATTTGGATGCGAACTCCAAATCGTGCTTTAAACAACGAAAAACCTTTAAACTTATTGGATACCTCCATAGGTTTTGATTTAATTTTACAGGTGTTAGGTAGGTTAGAATATGGCGTTTTTAGCTAATGGTTTTATATCGAATTTGTGATTGCAAACATGCTCACGATGTAAGCGGAACCGGCGCCAAATTGTTTGGTGGTCGTTGGAATTCTGTTGGAGTGCCTTTACACTATATGGCTTCTAATAGAGCCTTGGCTGCTTTAGAGGTTTTAGCAAATAAAAGTTCAATGAGCAACACTGTAAATTTATGCTTAAGCGTTTTTGAAGTACCCGAAAATAGCATTGAGGTTTTAAAGGTACATGAATTGCCAAAAAATTGGAGAGATTATCC
>CANHHZ010000013.1 GCA_947460275.1 Sphingobacteriaceae bacterium
CCCTAAAATATTTCGTTTTTATAATTGTTTTTTATACAAAAAACAAAGCTTACGAAAACTGTACAAAAAATCCTAAACAACAAACCTGTTCATATTTTTAGCACAAACACTTCAACTTCGGTTTTAGAAGCACTTGAGGTAATGACCGAAAAAAATGTAAGTGCTTTGTTGGCAATGCAAGAAGAAAAGCTATTGGGTATTTTTACCGAGCGAGATTATGCAAGAAAAATAGTGTTACAAGGAAAGTCTTCAAAAAATACTGCAATTAGCGAGGTAATGAGTAGCAGCCTAATTACCGTAACACCAACAGATAGTATTGAACTTTGCATGGAAACAATGACTAACAAGCACATTAGGCACTTACCTGTAGTAATTGAAGAGGAAAAAGTGGTTGGTATGGTGTCTATTGGCGATGTAGTGAAATTTATTATTGCCGACCAAAAAGAAACCATTTTTCAATTAGAAAGTTATATCAACAGCTAATTTACTGTTGATATAACTAAAATCAGCTTAATCTTTCCAGCGCCATTCGCCGGCTATTTTTAATGGCTCTTTTAAACGTTGATTGATTAAAAAGGCTTCTAACTTACCTTCTGTTTGTTTTTTAACAGGAATAGTTTTGGTATTTGCCAGAGCAAAGGCCAACATAGTTCCATTTTTAACAGTATTTTTTAATCCTTGTTCATCTACCAACTTAAATACGTCTCCATCAGAATGGTAATAAGGCCCAGAATTGTTGGGTAATTTGCCACCCGCACCTCCACCTGTAGGCACTCCTTCTAATAAAAATGGTTGATGATCGCTATGCAAACTTGCACCCGCCAAAAACAAATTGGTAAAATTGGCGTCTGCTTTTGTAATATCAGCACCCCAAGATGTAAAAAGTGGCTCCATTTCTTCTCTAGATGTAGAAAAACCTTTGGGGTCATTGGTCATATCGTAGTTAAGCATAAAATCAATTTTATCCATTGATTTTTTTTGCTTGGCCTGCGCTACATAGGCTCTCGAACCCAAAAGACCTTGTTCCTCGCCCATAAAAAGTACAAATTCTATAGTTCTGCTGTGCTTTAAGTTTAACTTTTTAAAAGCACGAGCCATGTCTATTACGGCAAACGAGCCAATTCCATTATCAATGGCACCTGTTGCCAAATCCCAACTGTCTAAATGCCCGCCAATCACAATTTTTTCCTTCGGAAGTTCAGTGCCTTTAAATGTTGCGATAACATTACGTGCTTTAATCAATCCCGAAAAATTAGTCATGGATAAGGTTGAAAACTGCTGAGTTGTTTTTAACTTTTCCTTCAATGCCATTCCGTTTTCCAAACCAATACACACTGCTGGAATAGGAATAAGCTTACCAGTAACTGATGCAGTACCTGTTAATAAAACTCCATTTTTTACCGTATTGATAATAATTACACCTACGGCACCATATTTGGTGGCAATAGCTGTTTTTTCTGACCGGTGCAAGGTGATCGTACCTTCTGGAGAACCTGATAAAACACCTAAGTATATCAACGCAATCTTGCCTTTTACTTGCGCTTGAATAGCTTTATAATCGCTTTCTAAACCATTTCCTACATCAATAATTTCGGCCGTTACATTTGCCTCAACTGGAGAATGTGCTAAAGTTACTGCTCTAACCGTTTCCATGGTATTAACAGAAGAGCCAACTTTTACATCAATGGTTTTTCTATTCCAGCTTTCCACTTCAAAAGGTTGATATTTAACCTCACAGCCATAGGATTTTAATAGGTTGTAAGCATATTCTTCGGCTTTTGCCCCATTTAAGGAACCCGTTAAACGATGACCAATGGTGGCAGATGCGTCTTTAAGGGTAGTATAAGCATTGCTATTGCTTTGAATTTCGGTATTGATTTGCTTAAATATAGGACCGAAATTATCTTGCGCAGTTGCGGTTAAACACGAACAAACAAACGCCAACAAAAATATTTTTTTCATTAAGAGTAATTTTTTGATGAAATTAATCTTTTTGTTCGTAAAAGCCACAACCTCATTTAATTTTTACAAAACAGATGAATGTTCGGCTTTTTTAGGGAAGATTAATGATGCCACCACACTCACCGTTAAAATGAATAAGATGATAAGCAAAGAGTGTTGGGTAGTAAAACCCCAAAGTTGGAGGTAATGATGCGCCAACATTTTTACACCAATGAAAGTTAAAAGTATGGCTAAGCCAGTTTTTAAGTAATGAAACTTATGGATGATATTGACCAATAAGAAAAACATAGAGCGCAAGCCCATAATGGCAAAAATATTAGAGAAAAACACAATGTAAGCGTCTTTAGTCACCGAAAAAATTGCGGGAATAGAATCTACCGCAAATATCAAATCTGTAAATTCTACAATTAGTAAAACCAAAAACAAAGGTGTGATAAATTTTTTTCCATGTACTTTATAGAAAAACCGCTTGCCCTCGTATTTTGGATGAATAGCGAAATATTTTGCCGCTAGTTTTACCACTTTATGATTTTCGGGATCTATTTCGTCATCTTCATCCTTAGAAAAAAACATTTTTAAGCCAGTAAAAACCAAAAAAGCACCGAAGATGTATAAAACCCAAGCAAACTGATTAATTAGTGCCGAGCCAACAAAAATAAAGACAAAACGCATTAAAATAGCGCCCAAAATACCCCAAAATAAAACCCTGTGATAATATTTCTCTGGCACCGCAAAAGCCGAAAAAATTAAGACGATTACAAAAATATTATCCACAGACAAGGCGTATTCTATCACATAGCCTGTTAAAAACTCTAGTCCTAAATTTTGATTGTATAGTTTTAAACTTTCGTTAAAATTACTGGGGACAAGTGTGATTTGGTGCTGATGCTGTTTTACAACTTGAGCCAGTTTTTGGTAATTGCTAACGCCATGTAACTGATGTCCTTCTACCAATAAAAAAAAATAGAAACCCAAAGCCAGCGAAACCATAATCAAGCTCATAATGCCGGCTTGCTTTAAGCTGATTACTTTTTCGGTTTTACTAAACAAACCTAAGTCTAGCGATAAAACCAACACTATAAAAAGTAAAAATCCGCTAATAAATAAAAATTCGTTGGTCATTATTTTTTACGTTCGGTGGTGTATCTTACCAACTGCTCTAAACCTATTTTTGCTTCACTGTCGGCAAATTGCGCTAAAATTTCGAAAGCTTCATTTTGGTAGTGAATCATCTTTTCATTGGCATATTGTACCCCATTGTTTTGGGTAACAAAATCTATAATTTCTTGTATTTTTTTAGGGTCATCCTGATGGTTTTTAACCAAATTGATCATTTTTTTACGCGTTGATTTATCAACCTTGTTCAGCGCATATATTAAAGGCAGGGTCACTTTTTTTTCTTTGATATCAATACCCAAAGGTTTACCTACATCGTCAGTTCCAAAATCAAAAGTATCGTCTTTAATTTGGAAAGCAATGCCCACTTTTTCTCCAAATAATCGCATTTTTTCGATGATTTCTTCATCGGCACCTGCCGAAGCTGCTCCACATGCACAACAAGAAGCAATTAAAGAAGCCGTTTTTTGACGGATGACATCGAAGTATAGCTCTTCGCTAATGTCCATTCTTCTTACCTTTTCTATCTGCAACAATTCGCCTTCGCTCATTTGCTGCACCGCTTCAGACACTATTTTCAACAATGTAAAATCGTTATTATTTATAGAAAGCAGCAAACCTTTAGCCAAAAGATAATCGCCCACCAAAACAGCAATCTTATTTTTCCATAAAGCATTGATAGAGAAAAAACCGCGGCGCTCGTAGGCATTGTCAACCACATCGTCGTGTACCAAAGTTGCCGTATGCAAAAGCTCTACCAAGGCTGCTCCTCTATGTGTTGATTCGGTTATACCACCACATAATTTGGCAGCAAAAAACACAAACATCGGACGCATTTGCTTGCCCTTACTCTTTACAATATAATGTGTTATTCGATTTAATAAAGGAGTATCACTATGCATGGAGTCTTTAAACTTGACTTCAAATGCATCAATTTCGGCAGCTATTGGTAGTTTTATTTGATTTATTCCTGTCATTCGGCAAAAAGTGTTTGCAAACTTACTTATTAATAGCGTATTTTTAGTGAAATTAATTGCCATGAAATCATTTTACCGCATCCTAATCACAATTTTATTTTTAGTTCTGGTTGTATATTTGGCAGGGCCGAAACCTTCTACCCCTACTTACGACAAAAAATTACCACAAGTTCCTGAGATTTCAAAACTAGAGCCCTATATCCAAACTCAAGAGGCAAAACACAAAATAAAATCTGGTAATGAAGCCGAAGTGGTGTGGGCCGATACAAGCCAAAAGTTGGAAACTGAATACGCCATTGTTTACTTACATGGTTTTTCGGCTTCTAAAGAAGAAGGAAATCCTGTTCATAAATATTTGGCCAAAGCCTTACATGCAAATCTGTATTTGGCTCGCCTTGCCGACCACGGCATTGACACCGTTGCACCAATGCAATATTTTACCGCAGAACGTTTGTGGCAAACCGCTAAAGAAGCCTATGCCATTGGTAAAAAATTGGGCAAAAAGGTAATTTTGATGGGCACATCAACAGGTGGAACGTTGGCTTTACAGTTGGCGGCAACTTATCCAGAAATTAATAGTTTAGTGCTAATTTCTCCTAATATTGCCATTAACGATTCGAAGGCAGGCCTATTAAATAATCCATGGGGATTACAAATTGCACGATTTGTAGTTGGAGGTAACGAACGTACAGTGATTGGTAGATCGCCTGTTTACAAAAAATATTGGTACACCAATTATCGCTTAGAATCTGTGGTAGAACTTCAAGAACTTTTAGAAAGCACGATGAAACCCGAGCTTTTTGCGCAAGTAAAGCAGCCTGTTTTAATGCTTTATTATTATAAAAATGAAAAAGAGCAAGATCCAGTTGTACGGGTTGATGCCATGCTAAAAATGTTTGATGAATTGGGTACGCCAAGTTCGCAAAAACAAAAAATAGCGATACCAAATGCTGGAAATCACGTTATTGGCTCGCCCATTACCTCCAAAGATGTAACTGGAGCCGAAAAAGCAATGAGTGGTTTTATTAATAAGAAATTGACTTTGCAATAAATTATAAAACTTTCATTGCCTTACTTGGGCAGGCATAATCAGTACGCTTTAAATTGGTGTTTTTAATTGCGCCATAGCCGCCTGCAACATCAATTACATTTTCAAATCCGCGGGCTTTTAAGATAGAGGCCGCAATCATAGAGCGGTAACCGCCTGCGCAATGGATGTAATAAGTCTCGTTAGGCATCAACTGGCTCGTCCATTCATTGATATCATCTAAAGGCCTTGGCAAGGTAATTTCTAAGTGTTCGGCTTGGTATTCGCCAGGTTTGCGCACATCTAAGGCATTAAGGTTTGGCTGCTCTTCAACAGCTTGCTCAAAATCATTAGCAGTTATAGAAGTAATGCTGTCTATTTCTTTACCAGCCGCTCTCCAAGCTTCAATTCCTCCCACTAAATAACCAATCGTATTGTCGTAACCCACTCTTGCCAAACGTGTAATGGCTTCTTCAGCCTTTCCTTCATCGGCAATCAATAAAATAGGTTGTTTCAAATCATAAATCAACGCCCCTACCCATGGCGCAAACTGTCCATTTAAACCAATATTGATCGCATTTGGAATAAATGCTTTGGCAAATACTTGCGGATCTCTGGTATCGAGCAACAATGCACCGCTTTGGTTGGCCAAACTTTCAAAATCTTGAGGGGACAAACCTATTAATCCTTTTTTATACACATTGTCTATACTTTCGTAGCCAGCTTTATTTAATGCTGCGTTTTTAGCAAAATACTGTGGCGGCGGCAAAATTCCATCAGTAACTTCTTTGATAAATTGTGTTTTAGAACTTGCTTTTAGAGCATAGTTTACTTGTTTTTGATGACCAAGCGTATCAAAAGTTTCTTTACTCATATTTTTACCACAAGCACTACCGGCACCATGCGCCGGGTAAACAATAACATCATCGTCCAAGGACAAAATTTTGCTATGCAAAGAATCGTAAAGGGTTGCAGCCATATCTTCCATGGTCAAATCACCTTGTTGTGCCAAATCAGGTCTTCCTACATCGCCAATAAACAGGGTATCACCCGTAAAAATACAGTGATTTTTTCCATTGTTATCCGTCAACAAATAAGTAGTAGATTCGGGCGTATGCCCAGGTGTATGCAGAGCGGTAATAGTCAAATCGCCAACCTTAAATTGTTCGCCGTCTGTGGCAATGTGTGCTTTAAAAGTAGTTTTAGCTGTTGGCCCATACACTATTTCAGCCCCAGATTTTTGAGCTAAATCTACATGTCCAGATACAAAATCTGCATGAAAATGAGTTTCGAAAACATATTTAATTACAGCCTCGTTTTGCTGTGCTTTGGCTAAATAAGGTGAAACTTCGCGTAAAGGATCTATTATTGCAGCTTCGCCGTTGCTTTCTATGTAATAAGCTGCCTCAGCTAAACATCCCGTGTATATTTGTTCAATTTTCATATTTTCTTCCTAAAATTAATAAAGACCTCCGTATTTTGACGAGGTTTGATAGAATTGTATGCTAAATCTAGAACGCTAATAATGAATTTTCCCTCAAAAAGTGCTCTGTATTCGCTTGTACTTCCACCAAATGGAGGTCCAGGTTTTTCAAAAATTGTATCAAAAAGCAAACCAACTAATTTTCCTCCAAATTTAAGCAATTCGGCAATTTTATTTACATAAGCATTACGTTGAGTTGGTCTTATTGCACAAAAAAAAGTTTGTTCAATAATTAAATCAAACTGACCAGCGTAGGCAAAAAAATCTACCAATTCTATTTTTAAAGGCGTTCCTGCAAATTGTTTTTTTAATTTTTCGACTACTGTTGAAGAGATATCGATTATGGTTATGTTTTGAAACCCTTTTTTTAAGAGGTATGCAGCTTCATGGGCATTGCCACAGCCGGGTATCAAAATAGAAATATTTTTATCAACCAATTGGTCAAAGTATGCTGTTAGAGGTGGAGAACTTATTCCTAAATCCCATCCAGTTTGTTGTTTTTTATAGCGATCATCCCAATAATCGGCAATTAACTCATTTTCCATTTCACCCCTTAATTAGGTAAAGTTAGCTCGCCAACAATAGCTGTTTCCAATAATTTTTTAACTTCAGAGGCTTTAATACCTTGCCCCATCAAATACATCAATTTTGTAACTACACTTTCAAAAGTCATATCGTAACCACTTACAACGCCCATTTTTTGTAATTCTCTGCTGGTTTCGTATAAGCCTAACTGTACCGAACCACCTTTACACTGAGAGATATCTACTATAATTTTGTTTTGCTGGATAGCTTGTTCCAAGCAGTGGATAAACCAGGTTGCAGTTGGTGTATTGCCCGATCCAAAAGCCTCTAAAACAATGGCGTCTACATCTGATTGCGTAATGGCCATCACTGCTTGCTGACTAATCCCAGGATACATTTTTAGGACGCCAATATTTGAGTTTAATTTAGTTTGAATTTGAAATGGCTGATCAGGATGGGATAAAATATAATTGGGGAAAAACGTAAGGTGAACCCCAGCTTCGGCCAAAATTGGATAGTTTGGCGATTGAAAAGCCTCAAATTTTTCAGAGTTATATTTAAGGGATCGATTACCTCTAAACAATTGATAATCAAAATAAATGCATACTTCAGGTACCATCGCTTTTCCATCTTTTTTTGTAGCCGCGATTTCCAAAGCAGTAATTAAGTTTTCTTTTGCATCAGTTCTAATTTCGCCAATGGGAAGTTGAGAACCTGTTAACACAACTGGTTTGCTTAAATTTTGAAGCATAAAACTTAATGCAGAGGCAGTAAAAGACATGGTATCAGAACCGTGCAAGATAACAAAGCCGTCAAAAAAATCGTATTTATCTTTAATTAACTCGGCCAGTGCTATCCATACCGAAGGGTTCATATTAGAAGAATCTAAAATTGGATGAAACGAATGTACGGTCAATTGATAATCTAAACGGGCAAGTTCGGGTACATTTTTCTGTATCTGCTCAAAATCAAAAGGAATTAAAGTGCCTGTTTTAGCATCATTAACCATCCCTATGGTACCACCGGTATATATGATAAGAATTTTCGTCATACTAAATTGCAAATATATTTTGTGAATTTGTTGTCGTAATTTCGGCCACTTGTTCTATGCTAACCTGATAAATATCGGCAACTTTTTGTGCAATGTGCACCAAGTAACTGCTTTCATTTGGCTTACCTCTAAAAGGAACAGGTGCCAAGTAAGGCGAATCTGTTTCAAGCACTATATTTTTCAAAGAAATTTCGGCCAAAACGGCATCTAAGCCAGCTTTTTTGTAGGTAACCACACCACCAATGCCTAAATAAAAATTTAAATCTATGGCTCTTTTGGCTTGCACTAAATTACCAGTAAAACAATGAAAAATTCCCCTCAATTTATCATCTTTCATTTCTTCCAATACATCAAAAGTCTCATCAAACGCCTCACGACAGTGGATTACAATTGGCAAATCGAGCTCCTTTGCCCATGCTATCTGTTGTTTAAAAGCATCTTGCTGAATAGCTAAAGTAGTTTTATCCCAGTATAAATCCATCCCAATTTCGCCAATAGCATAAATGTTCCTATCAGCCATGCTGCTGTAAATTATAGCCAACTGTTCTTTGTAATCTTCCTTAACATCGCAAGGGTGCAAACCTGCCATAGCAAAGCAATTTTGTGGATATCTGCTTACCAAATCATCAATCATTTTAATCGAAGCTACGTCTACATTTGGCAAAAAAAGTCTTTCCACTTTGTTGTCCAAACATCGTTTCATTAACAAGGTTTGGCCTTCAACATCCGTTTCGTAATAAATATGGGTATGGGTATCAGTTAAAAGCATTTTACAAAGGTATTTTTAATTTATGACATCTAACAAAAGAATAGTACATCCATAAAAAAACCCCTGTTCAGTTGAACAGGGGTTTTAATCGCTAATTTTACTTCTTATTTTATCGGCGTTACTGCAACTGGCGCACCAGCTTTTGCCTTAATAATTTTTGTGATTTCAATATCAAAAGCCAATGGACAATAAGGACCAACACCTATTTGCGGAACGCCTTGCTCACCGTAAGCTAATTTTGAAGGAATAATTACACTAATTTTACCTCCAACACCGATTAAGCCTAAAGATTCAGTGAAACCAGGAACAGTTTGACCGTATACCATTTTAGTTGGACCATATGGTCTTCCTGGTTGGAAAGTTTTAGCCTCTTTTGCTACTTTTTCATCACTTGTATCAAACACTTTATATTTTCCGTCTTTACCTTTTTTAGTTACCTTACCCGTATAGTTAATTTCAAGTGTATCGCCAAGAACTGCTCTTTCGGCAGTACCTTTTGCTGTCAGCACGTAGTTTAAGCCACTTGCAGTTGTTTGCGTTTTTAAGCTATTTTCTTCTATGTAAGTCTTAATTTTTGAATCTTCAGCTTTTTTAATGTCTTCTAAGGTTTTTTTGTAATCTGCTTGAAAAAATTCTCCAGCTCTTTTGTTGAAAGTAGAATCTGCCTCACCTGCATTTTTCTTAAACACTTTTTCTATTTTAACTGTAAAAGTGATGTATTTATCATTTTTAAATTGCTCTGGCTTAGGTTGTTTACTATAAAACGCCATCGTATCTAAATTTACTTTAAAAGTTGCACTATCGCCTTCTCCAAATAAAGTTAATACATCATTAATGTCTCCACTATACGTTTTCTTTTGTACAGGGAAAACTTGAGCAAAGCCATTGTCGTATGTGCTGCTTAATACAGAATCTTTATCATTAGTTTGGATAAAGTGCATTTTAACGATATCGCCTTCTTTAATTTTGTCTTTACCCTCATTTTGGTGTATTTTGTACAATAAACCTCCAGGTCCTTTTTTTTCTGTGTTACAAGCTGCTAAACCTAAAGTAGCTGCTAAAAGAATTACTAAGCTTTTTTTCATTTTATTTTTTTTGGTTTTAAATTTGATGAGCGTTTAACGTCTCTTCGTTTTTTTATTGTAATAATTGTGATTTATATTCTGGTAATATCGATTTAAATTTTGCAATTGTTGTGGCTAAATCATCATCAGAAGCACCTCCCGCAGCATTTCTATGCCCACCACCATTAAAATATTTTTTACATATTTCATTGGCAGGAAAATCTCCGGTAGAGCGTAAAGATAATTTAACTTTATCAGACCTTTCAATTATAAATGCAGCTAATTTAATTCCATTTATCGACAATGCATAATTTACAATACCCTCTGTATCGCCAGTTGCAATATCGTAATTTTTTAGGTCTTGTGCTGTTACTGTAATAATTGCGGCATTAAAATCTCTCAAAATCTCTAAATTGTTAGATAGGCAATGACCTAAGAAACGTAAACGGTTTTCTGAGGCATTATCGTACACCAACTGGTGGATACGCCAATGTTCTGCGCCTAAATCTATTAAATTTGCAGCAATACGATAAACTGCAGAAGTGGCCGATGGAAACCTAAAAGACCCAGAATCTGTCATTATACCGGTATAGAGACAAGTAGCTACATCTTTATTAATAAATTGCTCGTCGTTTAATTCGTTTTTGATAAAATCATAAACCAACTGTGCGGCGGCGCAAGCGTTGATACTCCAATGGCGATAATCGTCAAAATCCTCAGGATCTAAATGATGGTCAATCATTAATTTAAAACCATCCGCCTTGCGAATATGCTCGCCAAGTTCGTTTATTCTACTTAGCGTGTTAAAGTCTAAACAAAAGATCAAAGCAGCTTCGTTTACCAATGCTATGGACCGGTCTTCTGCTTCGGTGTATACAATTACGTTTGAATTATTGGGTAACCAATGCAAAAAATCAGGGTAATCAGTTGGTGTGATTACACTAACGTGATGCCCCTTTTGGATGAGATAAGCATACAGCCCTAAAGAAGAGCCCATCGCATCACCATCGGGTTTATGATGCGTAGTGATGACTATTTTTTGAGGCGTGGCTAATAAAGCTTTAAGTGCTGAAATTGATATCATAATTTTCGGGGACAAAGCTAATAATTTTAGATTAATTGACAGCTTTTATTAGTTACGCTTTATTATTAAATTTAAGAGTTGTACTTTTGCAAAAAAAATTCAACCAAAATAAGATGAGTACAAATAGAACATTTACGATGATTAAGCCGGATGCTGTGGCAAACGGACACATTGGTGCAATTATAAACGATATGACCAATGCAGGTTTTAAAATCGTTGCATTAAAATACACTAAACTAACTGCAGAAACTGCTGGTAAGTTTTATGAAGTACACAAGGATCGTCCTTTTTATGGAGAATTAGTGAGCTTTATGTCTTCTGGCCCAATTGTGGCTGCAATTTTAGAGAAAGACAATGCAATAGAAGATTTTAGAAAATTAATTGGCTCAACAAATCCTGCAGAAGCTGCAGAAGGAACGATTCGCCAAAAATATGCTAAATCTATTGATGCCAATGCCGTTCACGGATCTGACTCTGATGAAAATGCACAAATTGAAGGTGATTTCTTTTTCACTGCACAAGAGCGTTTCTAAGCAAATAAAAAAAATCAAAAACGTCACACTCTTAAAAAAGCGTGACGTTTTTTGTAGGCCATTATTTATTTGTATATTTCAATTCTTAAATTATAAAAAATGAAAAAGATATTTTTATTTGCTGTTCTAATTATTGCTTATTACAATGCAAATGCTCAAAACAAAACCAAAATAGTAGCTCCAG
The DNA here is from genome assembly GCA_947460275.1 of Sphingobacteriaceae bacterium. GTDB lineage: Bacteria > Bacteroidota > Bacteroidia > Sphingobacteriales > Sphingobacteriaceae > Pedobacter. The sequence goes on from CANHHZ010000013.1 coordinate 11,776, forward strand.
TTAAAAAAACCATTACGGCAAAAAAAATTGCTGTTGCCCCAATTTTTAAATCAACTTTAGACTCGGCAAGTTATGCCTTGGGTATAAATGTGGCCAACAGTTTTAAATCGGGTGGTTTAAAAAACTTAAATTACGAATTGTTTAATCAAGGATTAAAAGATGCTTTTGCGCAGGCCAATCCAACATTAAATCCACAACAATGTCAACAAGTAATTACTAAGCTTTTTGAAAGTTTCAACGCTGAAAGAGAAAAAATAGATCAGGAAAAATATGCCCCTAATTTAAAAAAAGGTGCCGATTTTTTAACACAAAACAAAGCTAAATCCGGTATTAAAACAACAGAGAGCGGCTTACAGTTTGAAGTAATTACTGAAGGAACCGGTACAAAACCTATAGCAACTAGTCAAGTTACTGTACATTACAAAGGGAGTTTAATAGATGGATTTGAATTTGACAGTTCTTACAAACGTGGCGAACCTGCTACATTTGGATTAAACCAAGTTATTTCTGGCTGGACAGAAGGTTTACAATTGATGACAGAAGGTGCCAAATATCGTTTCTTTTTGCCTTATAAATTAGCTTACGGATCAAAAGGAAGTCCTGATGGCAGCATTCCTCCTTTTAGTACTTTAATTTTTGAAGTAGAACTAATTAAGGTAAACAACTAAAAATTAAACTTTTTTGTGGGTTTTGGTGTTTAAGTATGAAACATCAAAACCTATGAAAAAACATATCCCTTTAGCATTTATTGCCTTACTAAGCACAACATTAAGCAGCTGTGACGTTATTGAGGGCATTTTTAAAGCTGGTATTTGGGCGGGCGTAATTATAGTAATTATTGTTTTAGCATTGATTATTTGGCTTGTTTCCAAAATTTTTGGCGGCAGATAACTACAAAAAAACAATTTCGGTAATTACCTGCGCTCCAACACGTTCGTTTAGCTTTTCTATAATTCCGGTTTTAACCATTAAAAGTTCATTTTTAATTACCGAAGACTCTATTCTTACAAATAATTTTTTGTTGCTTACATAGAGTTGCGTAGTACGATTGGCAACTGCCGTACCCATTATATCTGGCCAATGATTTACGAGCCCAGTTTCATCAAACCTTCCCTTTAGGCGATAAACGGACAACATTTTAGTGATGGCGTCCTTTAAAGTCATGTCATTTGGTTTACGCATTTGCTATAGCTCCATTTTCTACTTCAAACAAAGATACATCAACATTTATTTCTTTAAAAATAGAGCTTACCCTTTCTTTTCCTGTATCGGTAATAAAAATTTGTCCAAAATCGTGATGAGAAACCATTTGCATTAGTTTTTTCACCCTCAGGTCGTCCAATTTATCAAAAACATCATCCAACAACAGCAGTGGTTTAAACGATTTATACTTTTGCAAGTAGCTATATTGCGCTAATTTTAGCGCTATTAAAAATGATTTTTGCTGTCCTTGAGAACCAAATTTCTTTAATGGCATATCACCAATAACAAACAACAGCTCGTCTTTGTGTATGCCAACGGTAGTTCTTTCTAAAATTCTATCCTTTTCAATTGCTTGCGTCAATAGCGTTTCAAAAGAATCGCTATTTAGTTGCGATTGGTACTCCAAAGAAACCTGTTCGGCATTGTCACTAATATAATTGTAATGTTGATTAAAAAGAGGTATAAACTCCGCTAAAAACTGCTTTCGTTTCTCGAAAATTACAATGCCTGAGGCTATCAGTTGCCCATCCAAAATTTGTAGTAAAGCGACATCCAAATTTCGAGTAACCGCAACTTGCTTAAGCAAAGCATTTCTATTTAACAAATGCTTATTGTAAACAATAAGTTCATCTAAATAACTCGAGTCGGTTTGAGAAATTACATTATCTATAAATTTACGGCGCTCCTCACTTCCGTCCATGATTAAATTTACATCATACGGTGAAATCATAACCAAGGGAAAAAGACCAATGTGGTTGGCTAATTTATCGTAGTCTTTTTTATTGCGCTTAAATTGCTTTTTTTGGTTGCGTTTTAAGCCACAAGTTATTTTTTCGTTTTTGTTGTTCCGGTCAAAATCACCTTGTACCAAAAAAAGATCTTCGTTGGTTTTAATCTGCTGACTATCTATTGGATTAAAATAACTTTTACACAAACAAAGGTAGTGTATAGCATCTAATAAATTAGTTTTTCCTGCACCATTGTAGCCTACAAAAGCATTTACTGTTTTTGAAAACTGAATTTCGGCAGAGGAATAGTTTTTAAAATTTAGAAGCGTTATATTTTTTAACCACATAATATGCTTCAAAGTTACCTATTTTTAGCGACGGTAATCTGCTAAAATTTAATTAAATAGTAAAAAAAGGGGTTGATACTTCCATGGAAAAATGTATTTTTGCAATCTTTAATCATTATTAGATAAAATGTCAACTCAAGAGAAAGAAATAAACGAGCCCGTTAAAAAGGGTCCTTTTGTACAAGAAAATGCAAAAAGCCTGATCTTTATTGCGGGTGCAATTGTAGTGTTAATTGGTATTTATTTTTGGTATCAAAACGTTTACCTAAAAAATAGAGCCGAAGAAGCCGCTAGCCAAATGTTCAAGTCTGAGCAATATGTAGGTATTGACTCTTTAGCTAACAAAGCTATCAATGGCGAGGGTGGTTATCCTGGTCTTGAAAAAATTGCCGAGGAATATGCAAACACAAAATCAGCTAATTTGGCTAATCTATATTTAGGTGGAATTTATTTGCGCAAAGGCGAATACAAAAAAGCAACCGAAGCTTTAGGTAAATATACTGCAACAGGAAGCCCAATTGCTGATCCTTTAGCTTTAGGTTTACTTGGCGATGCTTATAGTGAGCTTAAAGATTTCGATCAAGCAGCAACTTATTATAAGAAAGCAGCAGATAAAGCGAGTAACAAGTTTACTTCCCCAATGTTCCTTAAAAAACTAGGATTGGTACACGAACAACAAAAAGATTTCAAAGGCGCTTTAGAAGCTTATTCGAAAATTAAATCTCAATACCCAGAGAGCCAAGAAGCTGCAATGGTAGACGAGTACATTGCTCGTGCAGAAGCACAAGTAAAATAATCGTTTTACATTTCAAGATTTTTTAAAAAGGACTCTGTACTAAAAACAGAGTCCTTTTGGTATAATAATTTTTGATTTTACTTAAAAAAGAGGACTTTAAATATGGCAACGCACCTTAAAAATCTATCAGACTTCTCCCATACTAGCATCCCGAACGGAAAAGGTTTTAGAATAGCCCTTGTAGCAGCAGAATGGAATGCCAAAATAACAAACTCACTTTACCAAGGTGCTTATCATGCACTTTTAGCAAATGGAGTTTCGGCCGAAGATATTATTTCTACGACAGTACCCGGCAGCTTTGAATTAACTGCTGCGGCCGAAATTTTGTTGACCAAAAATTTAAGCATAGATGCGGTAATTTGTTTGGGATGCGTAATTCAAGGCGAAACTAAACATTTCGATTTTATTTGCAATGCAGTAGCTAACGGAATAACTAATGTTGGTATTAAACATAGTAAACCGGTAGTTTTTGGTGTATTAACTACAGATAACGAACAACAAGCCATTGATAGAGCAGGTGGTAAACATGGTAACAAAGGAGAAGAGGCAGCAATTACCGCTTTAAAAATGATAACTTTTTCTAACATTTTTTAAAAAAAATTTTGGTTTTTAATTATTGTTATTAACTTAGTTTTTTAAAATAAACCGCCCTCACTATGAAAAAAATTATTATTTTAACCATATTATTCTTTAGCGCCGTATTAGTGCTTGAATCATGTTCGGTGAATCTTTGTCCATCTTACAACTCATATCCTGAAGGAAGAAAAAGAAGATAAATGGAATGGATTGGTCTTAGTACAACAGCACAAATAGGTGAAATTAAAGCCAAAAGCGGTTTTAGTGTTGTTTTTAAACACAGTACTCGCTGCTCTATAAGCTTAATGGCTAAAAGAAATTTTGAGCTAGATTGGCAGGCAATTCCTGAAAATACTCCTTTATATTTTTTAGATTTAATCAACCATAGGGATATTTCTGCTTTAATTGCCGAAACGTTTCAAGTACATCACGAATCTCCTCAAGTATTATTGATAAAAGATGGCGAATGTATTTTGGATAACTCTCATGGAGATATTTCTGTAGAAGAAATTGTCGAAGCTATAAAAGCTTAAAACATTACAAGTCTTAAACATTTCGAAATTGCAGGATTTCAATCCTATTGCTTAACTTTGTGCTATGATTGAACTTCCAGTAGTTGCCGCTGTTACCGAAAAAGCTCGCAAACCTGATTGGTTAAGGGTTAAATTGCCTGTTGGTAAAGAATATGCCCAAGTGCGTAGTCTTGTCGACACCCATAAGCTGCATACCATTTGCGAAAGTGGAAATTGCCCCAATATGGGTGAATGTTGGGGTGCTGGAACTGCTACTTTTATGATTTTGGGCAACATTTGTACCCGCTCATGTTCTTTTTGTGCCGTAGCAACCGGTAGGCCGCTAGCTGTAGACACCGATGAGCCCAACCGCGTAGCTAACTCGGTAAAACTAATGCAAGTTAAACATTGTGTAATTACTTCGGTAGACCGTGACGATTTGAAAGACGGTGGCTCTATCATTTGGGCAGAAACATTACAAGCCATTCACCGCGAAAGCCCTCAAACTACTTTAGAAACACTTTTACCTGACTTTAAAGGCCAATGGGATAACTTAGCCCGTGTTTTAGCAGAAAGACCTGAAGTGGTATCGCACAATGTGGAAACCGTAAAACGATTAACCAAACAAGTGCGCATCCAAGCAAAATACGACAGAAGTTTAGAGGCTTTGAAAAGAATTTCGGAATTTGGATTGAGAACAAAAACAGGTATTATGCTTGGCCTTGGCGAAACAGAAGACGATGTTTTAGAAGCAATGGACGATTTAGTAGCCAACGGTGTTCATATTTTAACACTTGGCCAATATTTGCAGCCGACTAAAAACCATCACCCTGTGGTAGATTGGATACATCCCGACCAATTTGCCAAATACAAAGAAATTGGCCTGGCCAAAGGCTTAAGGTATGTAGAAAGTGGCCCATTGGTACGCTCATCATACCACGCAGAAAAACATTTGTTTGAGTTTTAAAAACTTTGATATAAAAAAGCGGGCTATTCAAAAAATAGCCCGCTTTTCTTTTTAAATATTACTCCATTTCTTTCTTCAAGAATTTTCCTGTTAAGCTAATTGGATTTTGAATTAATCCCTCTGGCGTGCCTTCAAAAATAATTTTTCCGCCACCTGCGCCGCCTTCCTCGCCTAAATCTATTACCCAGTCGGCCACTTTTACCACATCTAAATTGTGTTCTATCACCAAAACGGTATTTCCTTTATCAACCAACTCATTCAAAACACCCAACAGTACATTAATATCTTCAAAATGTAAGCCTGTGGTAGGTTCATCTAAAATGTAAAAAGTTTTTCCAGTATCTTTTTTAGAAAGCTCGGTGGCCAGTTTTACCCTTTGCGCTTCGCCACCTGATAAAGTAGTAGACGATTGCCCTAGTTTAATGTAGCCCAAACCCACATCGTTTAAGGTTTTTATTTTGCGATAGATAGCTGGCATATGCTCAAAAAACAAACAAGCATCTTCAATACTCATGTCCAACACATCGCTAATAGATTTTCCGCGGTAGCGTACTTCTAAAGTTTCACGGTTGTATCTTCGGCCTCCGCACTCTTCGCAAGGCACAGCTACATCAGGTAAAAAATTCATTTCTATCACTTTCATACCCGCACCCTGACAAGTTTCGCAACGACCACCTTTTACGTTAAACGAAAAACGTCCCGGTTTGTAGCCTCTAATTTTCGCCTCTGGCAACAATACAAATAAGTTTCTAATGTCCGAAAAAACACCTGTATACGTCGACGGGTTTGAACGTGGCGTACGCCCAATTGGTGCCTGGTCTATTTCAATTACCTTATCAATTTCTTTTAAACCATTTATTTTTTCGTAAGGAAGTGGCGTTTTTTTGGCCCTAAAAAAATGATGATTGAGTACCGGATATAAGGTTTCGGTAATTAAACTCGATTTTCCACTACCCGAAACACCTGTTACCGCAATAAATTTTCCCAATGGGAAATCTACCGACACATTTTTTAAATTATGTCCGCTTGCTTTAATGATAGAAAGGTTGTGTCCGTTTCCTTTGCGGCGCTTTTTGGGAACCGTAATCCCTTTTTTTCCGTTTAAATAAGCCGCAGTTAAAGTACCCGATTTTAAAATTTGTGCAGGTGTGCCTTGCGCCACAATTTGTCCGCCGTGAACTCCCGCCGCTGGGCCTACATCTATTACGTGGTCGGCTTCTAAAATCATGTCCTTATCGTGTTCTACCACCAAAACGGTGTTGCCTAAATCTCTCAGATTTTTTAAAGCACCAATTAAACGTTCGTTATCCCTTTGGTGTAAACCAATACTTGGCTCATCCAAAATATACATTACGTTCATCAGCTGTGAGCCAATTTGCGTAGCCAAACGTATGCGTTGTGCCTCGCCACCCGAAAGTGTACGTGCGGTTCTGTCTAACGATAAATAGGTTAAACCTACATCAGTTAAAAAACCAATGCGTGCCCTAATTTCTTTTAAAATTTCTTTGGCAATGGTATTTTGTCGGTCATTTAAGCGTGTTTCAATACCCTCAAACCATTTTTTTAAGCTTGTAATATCCATTTCGGCAAGCTCGAAAATATTTTTGCCGTCAATTTTAAAATGTAAGCTTTCCTTTTTTAAACGAGCGCCATTACACTCCGGACAAGTTTTTAACTTGCGGAAACTGTCCATATCATCAACTGCACCTTCGCCTTTTTTCTCTTGCTGCTCTTCTAAAAGTTTAATGATGCCATCAAAAGTAATTTGATAGTTTTGAACGTTCCATTTATTGTATTCAACAGCAACGCTCAGCAATTCGTGCGTACCATTTAAAATGATATCAATGGTTTCATCGCCCAATTTTTCTAATGGAGTAGAAAGCGAAAAATTATATTTTTTGGCCAAGGCTTTTAACACCTGAAACATCCAAATGTCTCTGTACTCGCCCAAAGGCGCTAAACCACCATTGATAATGCTCAACTTCATGTTTGGCATTACCGATTCCTTATCCACCACAAAAATATACCCCAAGCCATCGCAACGTTCGCAAGCGCCATAAGGCGAATTGAACGAAAAACTGTTGGGCTGTGGTTCATCGTAAGAAATGCCCGAAGTTGGGCACATCAAAAACTTGCTAAAATGCGCTACATTATTGTCTTTATCGCTTATTTTGATAACGCCCTTGCTTAAGCGCATTGCGGTTTGTATGCTATCCGATAAACGTTTATGGTCTTTTTTATCAATAATTAAGCGATCTACAACCACTTC